>JBEKUF010000047.1:0-20626 GCA_049515295.1 Verrucomicrobiia bacterium
TTCCCCACGCGGAGTGTTCCCTTGCGCACGAGTACCGTCGCCGTGGGTCCCATGCCGGGTTCGATTTGCGCCTCGATCACGTTCCCCTTGGCCGGCACCTTCGGGCTCGCCTTCAGTTCCATCATCTCCGCTTGCAGCAGAATCATCTCGAGAAGGGCGTCGATCCCCTTCTTCGTGGTCGCGGAAACCTCGACGGTGATGGTGTCGCCGCCCCAGGATTCGGGATTCAAACCGTGTTCCTGCAACTGTTTCTTGACGCGATCGGGGTTCGCCGTCGGCAGGTCGCACTTGTTGATCGCAACAAGGATCGGTACTTGCGCGGCTTTGGCATGGTTCATCGCCTCGATCGTCTGGGGCATAATCCCGTCATCCGCAGCCACGACCAACACGGCAATATCCGTAACGTTCGCCCCCCGCGCCCGCATCTTCGTGAATGCCTCGTGGCCGGGGGTGTCAAGGAACGTGATGGTTTTGCCGCCAGGAAGCGAAACCACGCTGGCGCCGATGTGCTGGGTGATGCCGCCGCTTTCATGAGCGGCGACATCGGTCTTGCGAATCGCGTCGAGCAGCGAGGTCTTGCCATGGTCGACGTGACCCATGACGGTGACCACGGGCGGACGCGGCTTCAAATCGGTTGCTTGTTCGCCCACTTCCAGGGGTTCGACCTTCTTGGGCGGCGCGTGAACAATGCCGGCACCGCGCTCGCGCTTTTCCAGCTCGAAAAGGAAACCATGCCGCTCGCAAATCTTGCGGGCGATGTCTTCCCCGACGGTCTCGGTGAGATTGGCAAAAACGTTCATCTCCATCATCTCGGACAACAGCACGTGCGATTTCACGCCGATGCGCTGCGCCAGGTCGCGCACCACGACCGGCGGTTTCATCTGGATAATTTTGTTCCCCTTGTCATCAACAATGAAAGCGGGCTGTGCCGGTCCCGCTGGTAACGGCGCGGGCTTGGGGGCCGGCGCAAGCGGCGGTGTGGGACGCGGGGCCGTCGTTATCTTCACCGTTGGCTGCGGTCTCGGTGGCGGGGTTGGCTTCGGCGGCACTGCGGTGGGCGGTGCCTTCGACGGGATCACGGATGGTGACGGTGGAACTGCCGGACTTGTAACCACCTTCACAACGGCCGGTTTGGGTGGTTCCACAACCGCCTTGGCCGGTTCGGTAACCCCTGCCGGGGTCGGTAGGGTGGCAACTGTCGCCGCGACATCCGCCTCTTCATCGGTTCCAGTTGCCGGTGCTGCAGGAGGAGAAGTCGGCGTTACGGGTTGTTCAGGTGCAGAAGGTGGTGGCGGGACGTAGCCATATTCCTTTTCGATCGACTCAGCGGTGATCTTGTCGACCGTACTGGAGTGGCTCTTGACCGGATAATTCATGGCGCGCAGCTTGTCGATCATTGCCTTGTTCGACAGGCCGCATCGCTTGGCCAACTCGTGTACCCGGGTACTCATTCTGCCGGTTTGTTACCCTCCGATGACTGGGCCGCCTCGCGTCGCTCCTGCTCCGCACTGGCCGCTTGTTGTACCGCCGTGGCCTTTTCGGCGCCAAGTATGTCCGTCAAATCGTTCAAATCCGCCGACAACAAACCCTCCAGCGAATGGAACCCGCCCTTGACCAGGCCCTCGGCAACCTCGCGCGGAATTCCGGGGATCGCCGCCATCTCTTCAACCGCGCGCGCGACTTTTTCCTCGAAACCAAGCTCGGCGGTCTCTTCCTTCTCGATCTCGATGTTCCATCCGGTTAGCTTGGCCGTCAGGCGCGCGTTCTGTCCCTTCTTCCCAATGGCCAACGACAGTTGGTCTGGATCCACAATAATCTTCACGGAATGGCGGGCCTCGTCAATGACAAGGTTCTTCAACTTGGCGGGCGCGAGCGCGTTGGTGACAAACTGGCGGACATTCGGGTCCCAGCGAATGATGTCGATTTTTTCTCCGCTGAGTTCGCGGACGATATTCTTCACGCGCATCCCGCGCATGCCCACGCAAGCGCCAACGGGGTCAACCTTCTCGTCGTGCGACACGACGGCGATCTTGGTGCGATAGCCCGCCTCACGCGCGATGGCCTTGATCTCCACCGTCTTGTCAGCGATCTCGGAGACTTCGAGTTCAAACAGCTTGCGGACAAAGTCAGGATGACTGCGAGAAAGAATGATTTCGGGCCCGTGAAGCGCGTTGTCGACGCTCAGCGTAAAAGCACGAATACGGTCACCCGGTTGGTATTCCTCGGTCGGCACGCGCTCGCGGCTGGGCATGACACCTTCAATCTTGCCAAGGTCGATGATGACGTCGCTGCGCTCGAAACGGCGCACGGTGCCGGACAGGATGTCGCCCCCGCGACCCTTGAATTCCTCGAAAACCATGTTCTTCTCGACCTGCCGAATGCGCTGAAGCATCGCCTGCTTGGCCGTCTGGGCGGCGATGCGGCCAAAATTCTGCGGCGTGACCTCGATCTCGATACTTTCACCAAGTTGGACGTTGGGCAGGCGGCGCCGCGCGTCGGTCAACGAAATCTCATCGTGTTTGTTGACGACGTTTTCCACCACCAATTGCTTGGCGAGTGCGCGAATGTTCCCGGTCTTGCGGTCGATTTCGATGCGAAGGTCGTTGGCGGGACCGACACTCCTCTTAGAAGCCTGTAGCAACGCCGACTCGACGGCTTGGAACAGGACTTCCTTGTCGATGCCCTTCTCCCGGTGGAAATATTCCACAGCCACTATCAATTCGCCGTTCATAAGCCTTTTTTATCCTCGGGCGGCACACCCCATCTAGGGAACAAAAAAGTGGGTTCTTCGACCCACTCGTTCCATGTCGCCAAATTCTTCTGGGGAATATAGAGAATCGGCAGAAATCGGTCAAGTCCATATCGAACGGACGCAACCGGCTTGTTTTGGCTGGCCAGAAGCGGTTAGAATACGCGGCCAATGAACCTGCCGAACCGTCTCACCGTGGGACGCATTGTTTTGACAGTGGTTTTCGTGATGGCGTTGCTGCTGCCGTCCCAAGGGTTGGTACTGTCACATTTTCCGTTTGGCAAAACGGTCGCACTGGGCATTTTCGTCGTGGCCAGCCTTACGGATTGGTGGGACGGTTGGTACGCGCGCCGACACAAGCTCGAAACCACATTTGGGGCGTTGCTCGACCCGTTGGCGGACAAGGTGCTCACAACTGCCGCCTTCATCTGTTTCATCGAACAGTCAAGCTACCGGCCCGGTGTTCCATTGGTGCAGGCGTGGATGGTGCTGGTCATCGTTGCCCGGGATTTCCTGGTGACCGGCCTGCGCCTCGTCGCCAACCAGCAAGGCGTCGTGCTCCGGGCGGAGTGGTTCGGCAAACATAAGACCGTCTCGCAGATGGTTGCCATTATCTGTATTCTGCTGGGATTGGCCGCGCGCGAGGACTGGCATTGCTTCGGGATCGACTCCGACCTATTCGACATCCTGTTCTCCCGCGTAGCGTTCACATTGATGCTCATCACCGTGGGCCTAACGCTACTGTCGGGGATGATCTACTTCTGGAAGAACCGGGAGTGTTTCCTGCGCGATGCGTGAACGATTGATCAAGTTTCTGGCCACCGGGTTCGGTGTCGGCTATTTGCCCGTCGCGCCGGGCACCGCCGGCTCGGTGCTCGGTATCGGGCTCTGGTGGGCTCTGAATCAGCAACACCACCTATGGCTGCGCGGCGCGCTTCTGGTGTTGCTGATCGGCTTTGCCATTTGGTGTGCCGGGGAAGCGTCCGATATCATGCACCATCCCGATCCGCCCAGCGTGGTCATCGACGAGATTGTCGCGATGCCACTCGCGCTGATCGGGCTGGGAACGAGGTGGTGGCAGGTCGTCGTGGGATTCGCGATGTTCCGGCTCTTCGACGTGTGGAAGCCGTCGCCCGTTCGCGACGCGCAGGATTTCTCGGGCGGAATCGGCATCGTCCTGGATGATCTGCTCGCGGCGGCCTATGCGTGCGTGGCCTCGCACGGTGTGGTGTGGCTGGTCAATTGGATGAAGCACTGAGCTTCGCGAGAAAGACTTCCAGCTGGCCCGTGTCGAAATTGGCGAGCACGTGCCCGTCAACGACAATCGTCGGCACGTAACGCTGGCCCGAGAGACGTTGCATTTCCTCGTCGGCAGCGGGATCGCGCCCGACATCGATCTCCTGGAATGAGATCCCGCGCTCCTTCAGATATTCCTTCGCGTCGAGGCACCAGCCGCACCACTTACGCGTGTACAGTTTCACATCTCTCATGATTTTTTCTTGTGCATCGCGCGCTAACATCGCAAATTGGATGCCAAAATCAACCCCCGAGTTTCGCTACTGACTATGAATATGAGAATACTAGTCGCCGACCAGGTTTCCGAACGTGGTGTGGAGATGTTACGCCAGAACCCGTCCTTTCAGGTGGACGTCAAGACCGGCCTCAAGGAAGACCAACTCTGCGAAATCATCGCCGAGTATGACGCTCTGATCGTCCGTAGCGCCACGAAGGTCACCGAGCGGGTCATCGAGGCTGCGAAAAAACTGCGCGTCGTCGGCCGCGCCGGCGTCGGAGTGGATAACGTCGATGTGGGCGCCGCGACACGCCGCGGGATCATCGTCATGAACACTCCCGGCGGCAATACCATCTCGACCGCCGAGCACACGTTTGCCATGATGATGGCGCTGGCCCGCCATATCCCACAAGCCCATGCGACAATGAAAGCGGGGAAATGGGACCGAAAGTCGTTTGAGGGCGTCGAGTTGCGCAACAAGACGCTGGGCATCGTCGGCATGGGACGCATCGGCTCCGAGGTGGCGCGGCGGGCCAAGGCGTTCGACATGCAAGTGCTGGTGTACGATCCATTCCTGAACGTCAGCCGCGCCAAGGAGCTTCAGGTCGAGGCCGTCGAACTGGACGAGATTTACAAACGGTCCGATTTCATCACGGTGCATGTTCCGATGAGCGACCAGACGCGCGGCATGATCAACCGGGAAACCATCGCGAAGATGAAAGATGGCGTACGGTTGATCAATTGCGCCCGCGGCGGCATCATCAATGAGAAGGATTTGTACGACAGCATCAAGAGCGGAAAGGTCGCCGGCGCCGCGCTCGACGTGTACGAACAGGAGCCGCCGAAGGAGTTGCCGCTGCGCGAACTCGACAAGGTCGTCATGACTCCGCATCTGGCGGCTTCCACAGCCGACGCGCAGGAATCCTGCGGCATCGAAATCGCGGAGCAGATCGCCGATGCGCTGGCGGGTGGAACGATCCGCAACGCCGTGAATATGTCGAAAATCGATGCGAAAGTCTTGCGGTGCTCCAGCTGCACCTGACATTTGGCAAGAGAGTGGGCCGGTTGCTCGGCCAGATCGCCGCGCCGCGCATCGAGCGATTGAAGTTCTTGCAGTCGGGCATCGACGTGAAGTATACGGATAACCGTCGATGAAACTTTCTCCTGACAAGAAGCTGGCCGGCATCCTGTGCCCGGTTTTCGCCATTCGAACGGAAAATGACCTGGGCATTGGCGACACGGAGGGCGTGCGCCAAATGATCGACTGGTGCCACAAACACGGAGTCGCCATCTTGCAAGTATTACCGATCAACGAGACGAGCGACGACAACTCACCGTACAACGCCATCAGCTCGATGGCGCTCGATCCGACGACCATCGCCATCTCACCCGAGCACACTCCCGATTTGTCTGCCGCGAAGTTCAACGAGATCGCTCGGCCCGAGTTGCTCAGCGAACTGCGCGCGGGCCCGGTGAAATATACGAAGGTGAAAGAACTGAAGCGGTCGCTCTTACGCGCGGCGTTCAACGCGTTCCTCACCAAGCACTGGAACAAGACAACCGAGCGCAGCCAGGCGTTCCGCGCGTTTCTGGCCGAGAATGGCGACTGGATTTCCGACTACTCCATGTTCCGCGTGTTAATGGAAGATTATCACAACTGGCCGACCTGGGACGAATGGCCGCTGGACCGCCAGAACCCGAAGAAGGCCTGGTCATGGTTTCTCTCGCTGCTGACCAAACAGCGCGACGAGTACGCCGAGCGGATCCTGTTTTGCGCGTACATGCAATGGATCGCGTACGACCAGTGGACGAAAATCAAGGAACACGGCACGCGCAGTAAGGTGTATCTGATGGGGGACATCCCATTTGGCGTCAACCGCTACAGTTCCGACGTCTGGGGCAACCGCGCCATCTTCAACCTCGACTGGAGTGGCGGCTGTCCGCCCGAGAAAAACTTCAAGGTGGATCCCTTCACCGAAAAATGGGGCCAGAACTGGGGTATCCCACTTTACAAGTGGGATGTGTCGCGCGAACGCAACCACGACTGGTGGCGGATTCGCTGCGGCAACATCCACAAGACCTTCCATCTCTTCCGCATCGATCACGTGCTCGGCTTCTTCCGCATCTACTCGTTCCCGTGGCAGCCGAAATGCAACGACGAGTTCCTGCCCTTGACCGAGGAGGAGGCGGCGAAACAAACGGGCGGGCGGATGCCACATTTCCAGCCATACGCCGACGACACGCCCGAAGGCGCGAAGTTCAACCAGAAGCAGGGCGAGGAATTGCTGGCGATGGTGCTGGCGGCCGCGGGCGATACGACCGTCGTCGCCGAGGACCTCGGGGTCGTTCCCCCGTATGTACCGGTCGCGCTCGAGCACCTGAAAATTCCCGGCTACAAGGTTCCGCATTTCCTGCGTGAGAAGAACCTGTCGTTCGTAGACGGCAAAACCTATCCACGGTTGTCGCTGGCGACGCCGGCAACGCACGACCATGATCCAATCGCCAAGATGTGGCGTGATTTGTGGGAGAAGTTCGACGCCGGCAAACGCAATGAGAACGAGAAAGCGCGTCATCAATCGGAAGAGGCCTACAAGGAACTGAAACGCTGGATGAAGTACTGTGGCGCGGACGGCACGGAACCGCCGCACGACTTCAACGACCAGGTCCATGCGCTAATTCTTCGTGGTGTGCTCAGTTCCAACTCATGGCTCGCCGTGTTCATGATCACCGATGTCTTCGGCACCGAAGGGCGGTTCAACGTTCCCGGTGCCGTCAGCGAGAGCAACTGGACCTGTCGACTTGATAAGACCGTTGCCGAACTCGACAACGACCCGCATCTCCTCCACAAGACCCAGATGTTCGCGAAGCTCGTGAAGGAAACTCACCGTACGGCTTAGGGTTCGCCGTCACCCCACAGGATCTGCGTGTCAACTGAGCCCTGCCTCAGTGACGCGGCCTACTTTCTCGAGAACACAAACAGCCGTTGAGAAGTGAAGCAGAGCATTCGCTTGCTCAACATCCCTCGCATAGCCGTGGCTTTCGGCAGCGTCCGGCACGGAGTCGGGCGTGAATGGGCCCGTGGCGCTGTCCGAAAACACCATGACCGAACTGGTGAAAACGAAGCGAACGCCCAGTTGCCTCGTGATCCACGCCAGTTCGCTGGTCCATTCGTAATTCACCAGCCACGATTCATTCGCGATGCCCGTGGAGCGCGAGGCAATCGCCAGGTGAAAGAGCGCGTCAGGCCGTTCCTGCCGGACAAAATCTTCCATTGGCTGGTAGCGGTCGATAGGCACGACGTCGCGATCTCACGCGATGACCTGGTGGCCTTGGGCGTACAGATGTTGTGCCAACGCCGAGCCGACAGTGCCTCGTGCGCCAGTGATAATGGCTTTCAGCGGACGCCCCAGGTGTTGGACGCTCAGATTGCGGCGAGAACTTCTTGGGCGTGGCCGGCCGGTTTGACCTTGCGGAAGATTCTCGTGATGGTTCCGTCGGCCCCGATAATGAAAGTGGTGCGTTCGACGCCCATGTATTTCCTGCCGTACATGGATTTCTCCTTCCACACGCCGTATGCCTCGCAGATTTTGTGGTCCTCATCGGGAACGAGTGTGAACGGGAGATTGAATTTCGTGGAGAACTTTTCGTGTGACTTGGCCGAGTCGGGGCTCACGCCGAGCACGATGGCGTTCTTGTTGGCGATTTGCTTGTGTGCATCCCGCAGTTCACACGCCTCAGTGGTGCAGCCGGGCGTATCGTCCTTGGGATAAAAGTAGAGGACAACAGTCTTGCCCTTGTTCTCGCCAAGTTCTTTGAATGCAGGTGCCCGGTCGCCCTCGCTGAGTTCTTTCATGATTTGACCCCTATCTTCGGACAAACGTCTGCGACTTCACATTGGATGCAGTCGGGTTTGCGAGCGTTGCAACGTTTTCGTCCGTGCCAGATCAGCAGATGCGAAAAGTCGATCCAATCCTGGCGTGGGACAATCTTCATGAGCGATTGCTCGATTTTTTCGGGGGTCGTCTGGCGGGTCAGTCCCATGCGGCGCGACAACCGCGACACATGCGTATCCACCACGATTCCTTCAGCCTTACCGTAGGCGACACCCAGTACCACATTCGCCGTCTTCCGCCCGATGCCGTCAAGCTGGATCAGTTCGTCGAGTTTGTCGGGGACCTTGCCGCCGTATTTCGTGACCAGCCCGTTGCAGCACTTCCGAATCGATCGCGCCTTGTTCCGAAAAAAGCCGGTACTGCGAATCATGGCCTCCAGTTCCGCCGGCCGAGCCGCGGCAAAATCAGCCGCCGTGTGGTAGCGCCGAAACAGGGCTGGGGTGACGAGGTTGACACGTTGGTCTGTGCATTGGGCGCTGAGGATGGTGGCGATGAGGAGCTGGAGCGGGTTCTGGTGATGCAACGCGCAACGTGCGTCCGGGTGGGCGGCCCGCAATCGGCGCAAAATGGCGCGACAGCGCGGCATCAATTTGCTCTTGGCAACGTTCACCAGTCGCAGTATAGCATATCCGTCAGGACGCGTTCAGTTTCACCGCCGCGATTTCAAAGAAGAAGAGGAGATAGATTATGGCACACATTGTGTGTGAACCTTGTGTCGGCTGCAAGTACACCGATTGCGTGGAAGTTTGTCCTGTGAATTGTTTCTACGAAATCGATGATCGGCTGTACATTCATCCGGACGAATGTATCGACTGCACCGCGTGTGTGCCGGTCTGCCCGGTCGAGGCGATTTTCACGGAAAGCGACGTGCCCGAAAAGTGGAAGCCCTTCATCGCCGAAAACCGTGAAAAGGTCTCGGGTGCGGCCAATATCACCGTGAAGAAGGAGCCTCTCGGCAAGGACAAGCCAGAGTGCCAGCCAGGCGCGCGCAAACCCTAGCCAGCCCCGCGGGCTCTTCGCCAACTCTCGAAGGTGACTTCCGGCTTTAGTTGGTCGTGCTCGTCGCGCTGTTGCCTTGGTCGATCAATTGATTGATCGGCGGCAGGCGGTAATAGACCTCCAAGATGAGCGCGCCGAGGGCGGTGGAGTAGGCGGGTGTAGCCGCAAGTTCCCGGGTTTCCATTGTGCTATTGGGGGGGGGCATCCAGCGTCCGTCGCTACGTTGCTTGTTGATCAGCAGATCGCGGATTTCCCGGTTCCAATGCTGCCAGTACGACCCGCCAGCCTGGAACATCGCTTGGGTGATGTAAAACCAACCGTAGAGGATGTAGTCCCCCTGCGTCTTGTCCCAGTCGGCCTTCTGCTCTTGGAGGTAATCCAGTGAGGCCTTGATGCGTTGGTCCTTGCCATTGCCCAAGAGCTGCTGGCAGAACACGCCGATGGCGGTCATGGACGGCGAACGCTCGGGCGTTTGATAACCGAACCCAGGGTTCTTCACGTCGTACATATTCCAGAGGAACTGTGCGGCCCGGTGGCAAACTTCCGGCGGAACATCCAGCCCGGCCGCCCTGGCCGACGTCAGCGCCATGATCATCCATCCCGTGACCGATACATCCGAATCATCTGACGACGGGCCATACCGCCATCCGCCAACATGTTGGGCATTGGCCTTGGCGGCCGATTGTGCGCGAACGATCGCCGTCAAGACTCGTTGCAGCGGATCGCGCAACACGGGGGATTGCGTCATCGCATACCCTTCCGCCAACGCGAGAGCCACGAGGCCCTGAGAGTCACCGCCAATGTAGTCTGGCGATGCATCGGAAATGAGCCCATCGCTGCCCACATGGAGCGACAGATAGTCCAGCGCCCGGCTGACTGTCCCACCGAATTCGGAGGAATCGGGTGTCTCCCCATGTCCGAGGAACGCCAGCGTTGCCAGCGCCGTGCCCGCAGGGGTGCTTCTGCCGCATGTCCACGAACCGTTCGCCTCTTGGTGAGCTTTGAGCCACCGCAATGCGGTCACGACCGCGCGTTCGGTTTCACTGCTGCCGTTGTATTGGTTGAGATTAGTGGCATGCTGCGGGCCCATGCGTGCGCCGAAGATGCCGCCACCGGGTCCCTTGATGCCTGCGGTGCCAATCGCTGTGTCGCCGAGGCCGCCCATCGTCGTCAAACCCACGCCGGTCGGGCCGCCTTCGGGTCGCGCAACCGCAGTTGCGCCATCACTGACGACGCCAATCACGTCGGCCACGGAATCCTGACCCGGTTGTGAGGATAGACTTGCCAGGTGCGCCTGGTAGAATTCGGGCGTGCCCCCGCCAGCCGTTGGAACGCCGCCGGAACCTTTCCCTGCGGTGCCGCCACCCGCGCCAAGTGTCTGGCCCCCGTAGTCCAAGTCGCGATACGCGGCGTTTGGGTCTTCCGCTTCCTTGGTGTTTGCGGGCGGTGGGAGCGGACCCGCGTCGAATGACGCCACGATTCTTGGGCGATTGGCTTCGAGCCTGACCCTGCCAAACGCACCGATCAACGCGACATGGATCAGCAGAGCAACAAGGAAACAGCACAGGAGACGCGTGTTGGCGGCGAACCATGCCAGGAGTTTTATGATGGTCTTCATCCGTCAGGACTGCTGCGGTTGGACCGGCAGGGATTCCAGCTCCTTTTTGGCATCAGCGGCAAACAGGCCATTGGGGAATCTGCGTAGATAGGCTTCAAACGTGCGGCGCGCAACCTGGGGATTGCCCAGCGCTTTGTGGCACTGGCCACTCCGAAAGGTCGCTTCTTCGCCGTGCGGGCCACTGATCAACAACGACGCCCGAAGATAGTAGGCCAGTGCGGTCTTCTTGTTTTCCTTCTCCTCATGGGAAAACGAGAAATAGCAATTGCCCAGCAGGTAGGCGGCTTCACCCGAGTCTTCGCCCTTCGCGCCAACCATGACTGCATTGAGAAGTTCAATTGCCTTCACCGTGTGAGGGTCTCGCGGGTCCCCGCCGCCGCGGGCAAGGCATACCTGGGCGAGGCCGAAATCGGCGCGGTCGTGAAGTGAGCCTGGTGGCGTGTTCAGGACCAACTGGCCAAAAATGTTTTCGGCGGCATCGAGACGATTCATTGCGAGGGCGGTTTCTCCCAAGCCCAGCCGGGCCCGTGGCATGGTGAGAGCGTCGTCCGGATTACGTGTGAGTGACTTTTCGTATTGTTCTTGCGCTTCCGCAAACTGTCCGTGCCGGAGGAGGGCGTCGGCGATGGCTGTGTAGCTGGACGCCGGTAGGCGGTCTTTCTCAGGGTCGCCAAGCAACCTCATCGCTGCCGCATAAGCGCGGGACGAATCGCCCGCAGCCAGGGCCAGTTGAATGGTGCTCGTGATCGTGGCAATGCGGACGCGGTCATTTTGAGGATACTCAGCGGCCAGGTGATCGAGACGAGCGTACGCATCGTGGAAGTTTCTCCCTGAGCGGTATGTTTCGGCGATCTGTTTAATCATGGCACTGACTACTGCTGGATCGTCACGGAATTTCCCGAGAAATGTTTCGCAGTCTGCTACGGCGCCGGCGGCGTCGCCGCGGGCCTCAAGAATGCCTGCCATGCGGATTTTAGAAGCGATGGCCGCTTCGCGAAGCTTGCTCGTCGCATCCCCCGCGGCTGTGGCCCGCGCAATAACGTCACGGTACACTGCAAGGGCCTCGTCTGTCCTGGCGTCGCGCTCCCATTGTAGGCCGATGGAGTACAGCGCGCCGCCGACGCGTGGGTCGGTCGGATAGCGCCCCACGAAGTTGCGGAGCTGGGCCACCATTTCTCCGCGCTTGTTCTCGGCCCCGTAACAATTGGCGATTTCGCAAGCGGCGAGCGGCGCAAACGTGCTGTTCGGGAATTTCTCAACGAGTTTTCGGAAGGAGTCGATGGCCTCATCGAAATGCCGCAGAGCGTACTGATTGCGCGCGAGTTGATAGCGCGCTTCCGGAGTGAGAGGGTTCTCGGGCCAGCGGTTGACGAATTCCTGGAAGAGGGCGACAGCCTTTTCGAAGTGTGCCGTGGTTGTCAGTTGGCCCGCTGGATCCGTGTCTTGAAGCGCGAGGGAAGCATTCAGGTAGCCAAGTTGGAAGGTGACTTCCGGAATCAACGCGCTGGACGGGTACATCGCGCGGAGCTGCTCATAATTCGTGACCGCAGCCGCAAGGTCGGTGCGAGCGACGGTTGGATCGGTTGCCTTCTGGGAAAGTTCGAAGTTGCACCGTCCCAGCCGGAACAGGGCGTCCGGCATCATCTGGCTGTTGGCGTGCTGGCGCAGGAAAGCCAGCAAACTGTCGTGCGCATGGTCGAAATCGTGGAGCGAGTAGTAACAGGCGCCAATGTGAAAGTCAGCGGCCTCGAGGATTGGCAACCGCGGATTCGATGCCGCCAGCTTTTGGAAGCGGTCGAGAGCTTCCGAAATCCTGCCCGATGCGAAAAAGGCTTCCGCGTCGAGCAACAAGACGTCATCGACGAGCGGACTCTTCGGATAAAGAGCTTGAAATTCCGAGGCCGCGTCCTCGGCTTCGCCGAATCGACAGCGTCCGACCAGTTCCCGAACCAGCCCGAGGCGGGCTTGCTCCGCGAGCTTGTCGTTCGGATAACGTCTGAGGAACTCGCTGTAGGCGGCACACGCTTCTTCGGAACGACCAAGTGACTGGTAGCAGTTGGCCATTCGAAACAGTGCCGAAGCACCCAGGTCGGAGCCGGCTTCACACCGGGCCAGAAGCAGACGCAATTCACTTAATCGCCGTTCATAGGTTGTCGGCGCGCCGCGCGGCAGGTCGTTCGTCTGTCGAGATTGAAGATCGTCGATCTGCTGCCGAACGTGTTCCACCAAGCTGGCCTTGGATTGCACTCGTTTGTAGCAGGCAATGGCATCGATCCAGCGCCCCGCGTCGAACATCGCTTCGCCCGCAAGAAAGAAGTTGTCCGAGGCGCGCACATCGTTCACGTCCGCAGGAACTTGCTCGTATAGATGAAGGGCGGCTTCGTACTGTTTTTCGGCCGTCAGGATCTGGGCAATGAGAAACTGTGCGTCGATGACCGTGGCGGGATTGCTGGCGAATTGGGTGCGAACTTTCTGCAAAGTCGCCTTTGCCGCCACGGAATCACCTTGTTTGAAGAGCGTCCACGCCTCGCCGAGCAGGGCTCGTGGCAACATTTCGTGGCTCGGGTACTTCGTCTCAAATTCGCGGTACAAGCCGAGCGCCATTGGGTAATTATTCAATTCCCGGTAGCACTCGGCCTGTTTCAAAATGGCTTCGGGAATCAGTGAGGCGGACGGATAGCCCTTCCGCAAACGGTCGAAGGTATTGATGGCTTCGCGATACTTCTGCATCCCGGCCCAGCACCATCCCTGAAGGCAAATCGCCTGTGGAACTGCCGCGCTGAACTCGTACTGAGCCTCGAACGCTTGGAACGCCGCAAGTGCGTCCGCAATTCTGCCGTTGTCGTAAAGTGTCTTGGCGTTCTGATAAGCCTTGTGCGACGCTGATTCCGGTTCTTGTGCGGGCGCTGGCAGCATCAGACACATCGTCGCCAGCGGGGTTGCCAACAGAGCCAGGAGGCGGTGTGTATGGGGCGATGGAGTCATTGAGCCGAAGCCACTTTGTCCAGAAGCGGGCGCAGAGCGACCTTGGTCAGGTGCGCCTGCGCGCACACGTCCAACACGCTGACAACGTCCTGGTAGCTGGCGTTGGGATCGGCCTCGATGATGATGGTGGTGTCCTGCCAGACCGCAGTCAGTTGCATCATCGCGTCGCGAAGTCCGGGGACATCGTACGAGGTGGAGTTGTTGACGAGGATATTGTTCCGGTCTTTCACGTGAAGCACGATATCAAGCGGCACCGGCGCGGGGGCGGCCGAGGCGTTCACCACGGGCAGTGTGGCGTTGAACCGCTTCTCCCGCTGAGTGAACGTCGAGAAGCTCATGTAGAACACGAGCAGCATGAGGATCGTGTCGATCATGGGGATGATCTCAATCCGCGCTCGTCTCAGGGTTCGACGTTCCAGTTTCATTTGTCGACGGTTGCGAACGTGACGTTGGCAATGCCGACCTTCGAGCAAACGGTCATAAACGCGCTAAGATCCCGGTACGTCATCGCCCGGCTACCCCGCAGCATCAGCGAATTGAGGTTCGGATGGTTCGACTGCAAGCGGCGTAATAGGTCCGGTAGATCGTTGATCTTGTAGGGTCGCCCCCCGACAATCACGTTGTCGGCGGAAGACATGTTGACAATGATCTGGTTCGGCAGTTTCTCCAACGGATCGCCCGCCAGCGCAATGGGAAGTTTGATCCCGGCCGCGCGTTCCACCTCGGCAAAGCGCGAAAAGCTCATGTAGAAGATCAGAAGGATGACGATCGTGTCAATCATCGGGATGATCTCGATGCGTGCCCGGCGGATATTGCGACGCTTGACCTTCATCGGCCGAGCCTACTGGGGAATGGGAGATTTGAGGAGCACGATCAATTCGGTGAGGCTTCTTTCCATGTCCATCAGGATGGCCTCTTTTCTGCCGCAGAAGTAATTGTAGGCGAACAGCGCGGGGATGGCTACGGCGAGACCCGCCGCCGTGTTGATCAGCGCCTCGGAAATGCCGCCGGCCAATTTGGTGGGGTCACTCATGCCCAGGGCAGCGACAACGCTGAAAGAATGGATCATCCCAATGGTGGTGCCGAGCAATCCGATGAGCGGACACATCGTCACCATCGAATCCAGCATCGGCAGATGCTTGTCCAGGGAAATCAGTTCCTTGGTCACCGCGCTCTGCGCGAGATCTTCGATCTCGTCGGGTTGATAACCATCTCGCGCTGCCTGAATCGTGGCCCGCATCACGCTCCCCGCGACGCCGGGTACGTCGTGGGTTGCCCGAAGCATGTCCGACAATGTCGCGGCCTGCTTGATCCTGTGGAGCAATTCTCCGGGGCTTCCCGCCACGCTGCGGTAATACAGGAAGCGTTCGATGATCAGCGTGGCCGTGATGACCGATAGCACACCCAGAAGCAGCAGGATGGGCCCGCCGGCCTGGAGCATGTCCCACAAGTTCTTCGTCTTAATCGAATCCGTCGCGCCGGCTTCCTGCGCGAACACACGACCCGTGACACCCGCAGCCGAAACCGCCCAGAAGGCACCGGAGAAAACTCGAAACATTCGACTAGACAAGACACACATGCGGTCCACCTCCTGTTGGATGCGCTGACAACATCTTCTCGCCGATATATAGGAAGTCAGGGCAACGATGGCAATCATTTTCCCCTCCGCACCGGAAAGGACTGCCCGCCACCTGCGTCCAGCGACTCACCAGGAGGTTACTGCTTCTTCGCGTCCGCGTCCTTCTCAGCCAGGGCGGCCTTGCGGCTGAGCTTGACGCGACCCTTGTCATCGATTCCCAGCACTTTGACCCACACTTCATCCCCCAGCTTCAACACGTCTTCGACCTGTTTGACGCGGTAATCGGCGATTTCGCTGATGTGCAGCAGACCGTCCTTGTCCGGCAGGATCTCCACAAACGCGCCGAATTCCTTGATGCCGACCACCTTTCCCCGATAGAGCTTGCCGACCTCGACTTCTGCCGTGATGGCCTTGATCTGCTCGATGGCCCGCTCGGCCGCCTCGCCGTCCGTCGAAAAAATGTGGATCGTGCCGTCGTCCTCGATGTCGATCTGGCAACCCGTGGCTTCCACAATGCCCTTGATGACCTTGCCCTGCGGCCCGATCACCGCTCCGATCTTCTCCGGGTTGATGTGGATCGCGGTGATGCGCGGCGCATACTTCGACAGATCGGCGCGTGGCGCCTGGATCGCTTCGGCCATCTTGCCGAGAATGATGAGCCGGGCCTCCCGCGCCTGTTCGAACGCCTGTTTTGTCAGCTCAAAGCTCAAGCCGTGCAATTTGAGGTCCGTCTGAAATCCGGTGATGCCCTTGCTGGTCCCGGCGACCTTGAAATCCATGTCGCCAAAATGATCTTCAGACCCGAGAATATCGGTGAGCGTGACCGCTTTGCCGGTCTTCTCGTCCGTGATCAAACCAATCGAGATGCCTGCAACGGGCGCCTTCATCGGCACGCCCGCATCCATCAATGACAGAGTCGCGCCGCAGACAGTTGCCATCGAAGTCGAGCCGTTCGATTCCATGATTTCGGAGGTGACTCGGATGGTGTAGGGAAAATCCACTTCGTCGGGGATCATCGGCTCGACGGATCGTTCGGCGAGCGCTCCGTGACCGATCTCGCGCCGACCCGGGGAACCCGTGCGGCCGGTCTCGCCGACGCTGAACGGCGGGAAATTATAATGCAGGATGAATTTCTTCTCCGTCGCGCCACCCGTCCAGGCGTCCATCTCTTGTGTGTCAGATTTCGATCCGAGCGTGGTCATGACCAGTGCCTGCGTCTCGCCACGCTGAAAAATGGCCGACCCGTGTGTGCGGGGCAGGACGCCGACCTCGCCGTGGATGGGGCGAATGTCGCGGGCGCCGCGGCCATCCGGCCGCTTGTTGCTGTTGAGAATGGAACTGCGAACCGCTTCGGATTCGACTTTGTGCAGTGACTCTTTGATCTCGAAATCCGTGATGTCAGCAAACTTTTGCTTCAACCCCTCGGTGGCCTTGTCTTTGCAGGCCCGAATCGCCGCTTCGCGCGCCAGCTTGCCGGACGTGAGCAGGGCTTTGAGAACCTCGCCGCCAACCATTTCACGCGCCGCCGCGACGACTTCCGCACGGGCCGTGTACAGTTTGACTTCGCGCTTCGGTTTGCCGGCTTTCTGGGCCAGTTCGCGTATGGCCGCCACGATCTTCTTCGATTCCGCATGGGCGAATTCGATGGCCTTCATCATGTCGGCTTCGGAAATCTCCTGGGCGGTGCCTTCGATCATCACCAGTTCCTTCTCGTTGCCCACGAAGATGAGGTCGAGATCGCTTTCCTTCCGCTGGGTGTGCGTGGGATTGGCAATGAACTGATCACCGACACGGATCACTCGCACCGCGCCCACCGGGCCGTGCCACGGAATATCCGAAATGGAAAGGGCCGCCGATGCGCCGTTGATCGCCAGCATGTCCGGATCGTTTTCCGCATCCGCGCTGAGCACAATCGCCATGATTTGCGTGTCGTTGTAAAAACCTTCGGGAAACAACGGGCGACACGGCCGGTCGATCATGCGTGCGCTGAGAATTTCCTTTTCCGTCGGGCGTCCTTCGCGTTTGAAATAACCGCCGGGGAACCTGCCCGCCGCGGCGGCTTTCTCGCGGTAGTCGACCGTGAGCGGGAAAAAGTCCAGTTCGTCGCGCGTCGAGCCGCTGGCCACGGCCGTCACAATGACGACGGTTTCGCCGTAGCTGACGATGGCCGCGCCATCGGCCTGCTTGGCGAGCTTGCCGGTTTCGAAAATGAGTTCCTTATCTCCAACAGAAGCACGAACTACGGTCTGAGGCATGTGGGTTCCGACCGCCCGGCAGGTATCGGATTAATGGAATGATGTCCGCCCGCGCCGCCGCGCGGAGTAGGCGGGCATCAATCCATCAATCCCCCAATGCTTGCCGGGGCAATCGCCTTTCTTTTCTACTTTCTCAGGTTTAGTTTCTTGATCAATTCCTGGTAGCGCTTGGTGTCGGTCTGGCTCAAATAATCCAGCAACCGCCGCCGTTGGCCTACCATCTTCAACAGCCCGCGCCGCGAGCTGTGGTCCTTGACATGCGCCTGCAGGTGCTGCGTCAACTCGTTGATCCGAGCCGTCAGCAACGCAATCTGCACGTCCGCCGACCCCGTGTCTTTCGGGTGAAGCTGAAATTGTTTGGTGACTTCCGTCTTTTTTACCGTCGCAATCATTGCTTAATGCCTCACGCCTTTCCAGTGTTAAACAGCCGTGAGTTTAGCGGCCCGCCCAGGGGGTGTAAAGCAGTTTTTGACCCTCCCGTTTTCACGTCCAACAGGGCCTCGCCCACGCCGAATTTGACAATCCGGCATTCGAACGGTAGCATGACCCCGCATCTCGCAAAGAACTGGTCGGGGACGTAGCTCAGCTGGGAGAGCGCCTGAATGGCATTCAGGAGGTCGAGGGTTCAACTCCCTTCGTCTCCACCATTTTTCACATGGCTTGCCATGTGAAAAATGACCCTGAGGAGCGAAGCGACGAAGGGCCACTTGAACCCTGCTAATATGACCATCTGGTTCACCTACATACTCGAATGTGCTGACGGCTCATACTACGTGGGCATCACAAACGATTTGGATCTCCGTCTCGCAGAGCACAACAGTGGTCAGGGCGCCCGGTGGACTGCGCAACGACGACCTGTCAGACTGTGTTATGCGGAGGGACACCGTGACAAGAGCGCCGCTCGCAAGCGTGAAATCGTCATCAAGAAGTGGCGGCGTGAGAAAAGGGAAACCCTCTTCTCCTCCCCGCAAAATCTCGTTGGAAACTCCTGCGTCAGACGAGCGAGCTGATCCATACTACTGGCTATCTCAGCACATCGGACGGGATTTGCATCATAATCTCACGACGGACCGCCTCGCAACCAACCACATTTCGTGCGCTTTTAGCACCCATTCCAAGCCTCTAACGGTGATGGTACTTGGTTTCGGTGTCGGCCTTAGAATGTGCCTGGTGTCCGCTGAAATTCCGCAATTCACACAAGGTGAGCAACCGCGTGGAGAATCATGTGCCCACCTCAACTGGTTTTTGCTTGCGTTCCTGTAGGATCCAATCGTCGCTCACGTCCACTGGTAGAATCGAGACCCTGGCCAAGAAAGTGTTTGCGAAGTGGATACCGTTTTGATCGAGATGAGTTCGAGTCTTGTCCAAGAGACACCACCAAACCGCTCCAAGTACGGGCGTTGGGATCATTTCCCAGTTGCGCCAAAATCCTTGCTTTTTTTGCCAATTTCACTAGATTGTCCCGCCCTCTGAAGTAGTGCATACTCTTCTCAGACGCAACATGAACAGCAAGATCCGTAATATCGGCATTATTGCCCACGTTGACCACGGCAAGACGACGCTGGTGGACAAACTCCTCCGCGAGGGCGGCGTGTATCGCGCCAACCAGGCCATGGAAGAGCGCGTGATGGATTCGATGGACCTCGAACGGGAGAAGGGCATCACCATCAAGGCCAAAAATGCCTCCGTCCACTGGGGCGGTCACACCATCAACATCGTCGACACGCCCGGCCACGCCGATTTCGGCGGGGAAGTCGAACGCATCCTTGGCATGGTCGATGGCGTCCTGCTCTTGGTGGACGCGTTTGACGGACCCCAGGCGCAAACCCGGTTCGTGCTGAAAAAAGCGCTCGGCCACGGCCTGAAGGTCATCGTGGTCATTAACAAGATCGACCGTGAACACGTCGACCCGCACAAGGTGCACGACAAGGTGCTGGAGTTGTTGTTGGAACTCAATGCCACGGAAGACCAATTCAATGCCCCGTTCATTTACGCCAGCGCCCGCGATGGCTATGCCCTGAAGAAACTCGGCGACAAACACAATGGCATGACCCCGCTCTTCGAGACAATCTTGAAGCACATCCCCGCGCCCGCCGCCGACGTCCACGCGCCATTCCAGATGCTCATCAGCAATCTCGATTGGAGTGATTATGTCGGCCGCATCGCCATCGGCAAAATCACCGGCGGCCATGTGAAAGTCGGCGATTCGATCGTGTGCATTCACAAGGACGGCAAGCGCGAGCGCGCTTCCGTCACCAAGGTCTGGGAGTTCAGCGGACTCAAGTCGGGCGAAATTGTCGACGGCGTGGCCGGCAATATCGTCGGCATTTCCGGGTTCGAGGAACTCGCCATCGGCGAGACACTGTGCGACAGCGAAGAACGCGAGCCGGTGCCGTGGACGGAGCTCGATCCACCCACCATCCAGATGCAGTTCGCCGTCAATGACGGCCCGCTGGCAGGCAGGGACGGCAAATTCGTCACCGCCCGCCACATCCGCGAACGGCTTTACAAAGAGGTTCGCACCAATATTTCCCTGCAGGTCGAGGATACCGAGGCGGCCTACATTTTTCTGGTCAGCGCCCGTGGCGAAATGCAGATCGCCATCCTCGTCGAGCAGATGCGCCGCGAGGGTTACGAAGTCCTGGTCTCGCGTCCCGAAGTAATCCTGAAGAAAGATTCCGCCGGCCGCACCCTCGAACCGTTCGAGTCCTTGTGGATCGAAATTCCCAACGAATGTCTCGGCGATGTGATGCAAAATCTCGCCGGTCGCAAGGCGCTGATCAGTCATATGCAGCACCATCCGCATGGCGTCAGTCTGGAATGCACCATCCCGACCCGTGGCCTGATCGGGTTGGAAACCGACATGGTCAACCTCACCAGCGGCCGCGGCGTGATGAGCCATATGTTCAAGAGCTATGAGCCGTTCAGCGGCGAAATCACCACGCGGTTGACCGGCACACTCGTCTCCATGGAAACCGGTATCGCCACCGCCTGGGCCCTCAACAATATCCAGGAACGCGGTCGCCTGTTCGTCA
>JBEKUF010000048.1:0-27124 GCA_049515295.1 Verrucomicrobiia bacterium
CAACTTCCCGTAGGATGCGGATCTTGTCTTCGTTCGTGTACCGCTTGCCTTTCATTCTGGGTCCTTTCTCTGGCCCCAGACTAACACCTCAAGCGGCTCGAATAAACGGGGTCACATCAATTGGACGTGGACGTGTCATTCACTTTAACAGTTCCTTACCGTGCGGTATTCCGCAGGCTCCTAGCGTGAGCTAGGGGTCGGGCGTACAATTTTTCCATGCGCTGGAGTAAAGCGCATTTCACAGAACAAGTTGTTCCCGTTTGGGAACACAATTTCCCGCCAGGTGCGGTAAGCGTTGTGCATGCTGTCGCCCCAAACTCAGTACCGACTGGCCAATGCCAAGGAGTACTTCGAAGAGCACCTATGTGCAGGCGATTATTACAGCGAAGGACAGTCCATTGCTGGTCAGTGGTTAGGCAAAGGCGCGGAGTCTCTCCACCTTGCGGGAACGGTCCAGCGCGACGAGTTCCTTCGTCTTTGCGACAACCTCGATCCGCACACCGGCCAGCGGCTGACGCAACGGCTCAAAACGACGCGGACGGTCACTGGAGACGCCGGGGAAGCACACGAGGTGGCGAATCGCCGCGTGTTCTACGATTTCACCTTTTCGCCTCCCAAATCGGTTTCGATTGCCGCGCTGGTCGGACGCGACTCCCGCATCGTGGACGCCCACAACTGTGCTGTCGTGGCGGCGCTGAGGGAGCTGGAGAGGTTCGCTGCCACGCGGGTGCGTGTCGGGGGGAGTTCCTCGGACCGAACCACGGCGAATATCGTCTGCGGCATGTTTCCTCATGACACCTCGCGCGCCCTAGATCCACACCTGCATACCCATTGCATCCTGTTCAACGCGACATTCGACCCGGAAGAAAACCGTTGGAAGGCGTTGCAGAACTTCGAGATGCTGCGGGCCCGGAAATACGTCGAGAACGTCTATTATCATGCCTTAGCGCGGGAACTCGGGGAATTCGGATACGAACTGGACAACCATCCCCGTGGCGACTTCGAAATCAAAGGGGTGTCGGCTGAACTCTGCCAGCGGTTTTCGAAGCGCCATCTGGAGATTGATGAGAAGACGCAGGCATTGTTGGCAGAAAAACCGCATCTGCGCGATGGCAATGTAAAGGACATACGCGAGGACATGGCCCAGAACGACCGGCTGCGCAAAATCAAAGGAATTCGCCTTGAGGAATTGTGCCGTCACTGGGACGGACAAATTTCCATCACGGAGAAGCAGGCCCTCGCCAGTCTGAAGAACAGCAGGCCCAAGCGGGACCAGCAAATTGGGAGTGGTGCGCTCGCCGCAGTGATTTGGGCCGAAGAACACCTGTTCGACCGTCGCTCGGTTGTTCTTGAGCATGAACTGTGGCGGCATGCCTTGGAGCACGCCCGTGGCCAGAACGTCACAATTCAAGAGTTGCAGCAGGCCACTCGGGATCGTGGCTACATCCGCAGCGAACGGAAACCGCACAATGTCACAACCAAAGGCACACTGGAGCGCGAATGGGACATCGTGTGCATGGCGAAGGATGGCATTGGACGATTCCGCCCGCTGGCAGCCGGCCATACCATCCGGGATTTGAAACTGGACTCAGGCCAACGTGTTGCGGTCGGCCATATCCTGAATTCTCGGGATTTTATCACGCTGTTTCGCGGTGGGGCCGGAACGGGCAAAAGTTACGCCCTGCGAGAAGTGCGCCGTGGACTGGAGGCCGCCAGTCATCCGATTCAGGTCATTGCCCCGCAGCGACAACAAGTCATCGGGTTGGAGTGCGATGGATTCCGACGTGTACAGACCGTCAGCGAGTTTCTGACGAAACAGCAGATGCTGCCAGGTGCGGTCGTCATTGTTGATGAAGCGGGTCAGATCGGCGCCAAGCAGATGCTACAGTTGCTTCGTTATGTCCGTGCCAACTCAGGCCGGGTTATCCTCAGCGGGGACACGCGTCAGCATGGAGCCGTGCAAGCATCCGATGCATTGCGCGCAATTGAGAAGTACTCAGGGCTGAAGGCGGCGGAGCTGAATGAGATTCGTCGACAGGACCCGGTGCGGGGGCGGACGCGCGCCGAACGTCATCGGATTGAACAGTACCGGGAAGCTGTCAAGGAAGCCTCTCAGGGGAATCTCGTCGGCTCTTTTGACCGGTTGGACAAACAGGAAGCCATTGTCGCGTGTTCCCTGGCAGACCAACAAGATCGGTTGGCGGAACATTACATCAACCTGGCGCTGAACAGGCAGTCAGTGGTAGTGGTGTCGCAAACCTGGTCGGAGATCCACAAGGTCAATGACCGTGTACGAGAAGCGCTGAAATCCCATCGATTGCTTGGCGCGGAAGACCGCACTGTCACCGCCTTCGAACCGGTCGATTTGACCGATGCCCAAAAACGTGATCAACGGTCGTACACGAATGAGCGCGTGCTGGTGTTCCAACGCCCTGCCGCAGGGTTTGAAAGGGGTGAAGTGGCGCGTTTGCTGACCATTGCGCAAACAGGTCTGGTGGTCGAAAGTGCGGACAAGGTTCGGACTGTCCCCTTCACGCGAAGGGGTCACTTCACCGTGTGCCAAGTCCGTCAGCTACCTCTGACGGGCGGAGACCGTCTCCAGTTGAAGGCCAACAGCCGAACCCGTCAGCGGCAGCGATTGGTGAACGGGGAACTGGTGACCGTGCAGAAAGTCATGGCCGACGGTCGGATCAAATTGCAGGATGGTCGGGTTCTCGATGCGGATTACCGGCAGTTCGTGCGGGGTTTTGCGATTACCTCGTATGCCTCGCAGGGCAAAACGGTCGAGTACGTCCTGTATTCCGATTCAGCGGTCAAGGCTGCGACCAACCAGCAACAGTGGTACGTGACGATTTCGCGGGGGCGCAAGGGGATCTGGATCTTCACCAGCGACAAGGAGCAACTGCGGGAAAATATCCGCCGGTCCGGCGACCGCGAATTGGCCCTGGACTTGGCTGGTGGCCCGTTTGTTGAACGGCGCGGCCATTCTCCCCCGCTGGGGCAAATTGGCCGCGCTCAGGCTGTGGCTCTCGGTCAAGGGATTGACGCGAGCTTGAATACCGACAGGACGCAAGGCATCGGACGATCACCTTCCGTTTGAGTGGCCCTATGAAAAGAAGCCAAAGTAAAGACGTACGGTCGGGCGACCTGACGGAAGGGAGTTTTCTCTCATGGAACAGAACCGTTCAGCCAAGGTGTCTGCGTGTCGAATTGGCCGACGGAGCCCTCTTTGTGCTCCCGTATCAACATCTGGGCTGCGTGCGATTTGAGCCGGGAACCGACGATACGGTTAACGTGACCATCGCCAGCCACGAAGTGAAGATCACAGGCAAGAACTTGCGGGAACTAGCCTTGGCGTTTCAAAAGTTCACGGTTGATTGTGTAAAGGAATTGCCAAAACGCTTTGTGGCGGGTGCCAATAGTGAGGGCGTTCATATCGCCAGCATCGTAGTCACCAAACTTCAAACCTAGGCATTTCCGCGTCTGCCCCTATGACACGACCTGCAAATCCGCCTGTCTCCGACTTGCAATCTACGCCCACAAGCGTTATAATCACTGCCGTAGACGCGAGGGTGGGAGAAATGGAGTTGGCGTATGCAGGGTGACTCGCCAGCGAAGTTTGAAGGGGCGCAGAAGTGGCAAGCGTTGATTGTGGACGATCATCCGAGCGTCCAAATGGCGCTGCGAATGGTCATCAACGGCGAGCCGGACATGACCGTGTGTGGTGTGGCTGAGGATGCGCAACCGGCGTTGGCCATGGTCGAGCAATTGTGCCCGGACATCGTAGTCGCAGACATCGCGCTGAAACGATCGCATGGGTTGGACTTGGTCCGCGATCTGCATATTCGCTACCCCAGCATGGCTGTCTTCGTTCATTCCGCTCACACCGAAGAGTTATACGCTCCGTTGTGTTTCCATATGGGAGCGCGCGGGTACATGAACAAAGGCGAAGATGTTAAGACCATTGTTCACGCCATCCGGGCTGTGTTGGAAGGCAGCGTGTACTTGAGCGCGCGGATGCTCAAGTGGTTTACCTCTTGCGCGATGACCAGCGAAACCATCGAATGGCGCCACCCGCTGGGCAGTCTTAGCCCCCGTGAATTGCAGGTCTTCGAAATGTTGGGGCGTGGACTGGAAATCAAGGAAATCTCCGAGCAACTCTCACTCGATAACAAAACGGTAGAGATGTACCGGCAGCGCATCAAGAAAAAGCTCGACGTTCCCTCGGCCCCCGCCGTCCTTCGTACTGCCGTTTTGTGGTGCAACGCATCGGCGGCATATTCTGAAGTATCCCCCGTCGAGACTTTGAAGGAAGGATAGAGATTTGCGCGCTGCCCGTAAGGAGGCTCTGGTGACCGGCGCACCCACTTCCTACGTACTCCTTTGACCTACACGAGAATCTTCCTTATCCTGTCATGACAGATTTCGTGCGCTGCGTTAGAACAGGCGCACGAGATGATCAATGCGACCCCACGGCTGGCAATCGTAACGGCGCGATACGCCGCGCTCGTCATACCTACGTCCGGAGGGCATCCTCCGCTGCCCGCTGGAACAAGCTGCCAGGAGATGTCCCATCATCGGGTCGACCGGAAATCAGTCAATCATCTGAGAAGCTTCATGTTTCAACCGAACACGCTTCATCCGGAACGCGTTGGGGGTGAAAGATGAAGTACCTGAACATGGTGGGGCCTCAGATACGGAAATTGCGGTATATGAGGGGGTGGTCACAGGATAAACTCGCGGCGAAATTGCAGCTACTGGGCTGGGACATCGGCCGTGTGAGCCTGGCCAAGATCGAATCCCGGCTGGTCCGCGTAGACGCTCATGACCTGCTCTTCTTCGCCAAGGTGTTCAACGTTCGTCTGGACGATCTCTTTCCGCCTATCGATACGGGGTGTCAGATACATGAGCTAGTGGCAGAGTTGATGGAGCGAAGATCGTCCTCGGGAAGTTCTCAAGGGGCGGAGCCAGTTGGAAGGATTGCGAGGGCTCCGCGCCGCTGGTCGGATTGATGATTTGGGCCGACAAGCCGGTTGATTCTAGCCAGAAATCAATTGTTTCGCTTGCTGTGTTGGGATTTCGACCTCTTCAGTGCCTGCTCCGGCCGACGCATTTGATCTCCTCAAACCAACGCCACCTATGCCCCGTCGTCTGCCTATGTTGCCAACGGAAACACGACTATCGCATGCGGTGCAGCTTGCGTTCGGGTCAAAAGGCCAATCCGGTCGACTCACGCAACCCAATCTCGGTACGACAGGGGAAACGGAAGCGCAGCTGCAGGTCGATTCACCGAGTCGTGAATAGGCTTCGGTTTCTTTGATTGCCGTTCAGCCCTTGCAGCCGCGCCTCGTTGGTGTTGAGTGAATCGTGCTTACCAAGTATATCCCGCGCGGAAAAACAAATGCTGGTAATTCGTCGCATCGGGGAAACTGATGTTGATTGGCGAACTCGCGTTCGTCAGGTTGGTGACCGTCCACCATGTTAAAAGATTTGTAGATGCCTGAATCACGTAATTTGAAGAGACCGGGACGTAGAGCACGAGATTGAACGCGCCGTTCGTGCTCCAGGCTGGTGAGTCGACGGAAAGTGTCAGCGGTGAAAGTTCTTGGTAAGTTGCAGTCAGAATCGTCGTGCTCCCTCCGTTGATATTCAATGTCGCCGTGAGCGAATACAAACCGGGCGGCACAGTGCTCGGTAGAGTAAAAGTGAGAACGCTGCTTGTCGAACCGCCCACCAAAAACGACTGAAGCGAACTGTAGACGATTACACCGTTGCTGCCTGTAATTGCGATGGTCACAGAACCAGTCTGACTCATACTAGTCAGGTTGGTGACGGCTATCTGCATTGCCGTGCCAATTCCCGATATGCCTACTGGGATGTTGCCAACCAGATCAACGGGGGACATCGCGGTGAATTGTGGCGCATTGCCCTGAGTGTTCAGCGTTGTGCGACTGACCGGGTCTTGGAGGGTTAGTGCTGCCGGAGGGAGCGCGAACGTAGATCCCAGTGGGGCGGGGTAACTGAATGCAAAATTCAGCGGCATACGGGTAAACGGCATCAACATATTTGTCCAGATAATCGACGAATTGGAATTCTCGAATACGCCATCTGTACTCAAAACTGTTACGTTGGTTGCCAGCGGCTGAGTGACAATCGCTGTTACCGGCAGATTGAAGGGGTTCGATATCAAAAGCTGAACTCCATACGCCTGATTACTCGAAGAGTATGTCACGGACGAGACAATGGGATTTGCAATGGGCGTAAGACCGTTGGTACTGGTCCCGCCATCCGGGGCAAGTACTCGGGTGCTTCCTTCTGTCGCACCTTGACTGCCGGACGCGAGTACTTGGGTTGGCTGCCAGGCCGTTGCGAGCCCCCCGACATAAAAGGCGCCCGAATTGTTGTTGGCCACTATGTCAATCAGGATTTGGCTTCCCGTATCCGGGGACAGCCCGGTCTGATTTTGCATGTAATTAACAGCGACGACATCGCCTTGGCCGGGCCCCAAGACATCGCTCGCTGTTGTGACCAATGGAAGGTCGGAAAAGCTTCCAAGACCAACGACAAACTGGCTGGAGGAGTACCGCACAAACACACGGAACACGGCGCTTGAATTACTTTTGTTTGTCAGGGTGATTTCAGAATATGAAGAAGTCTCGTTCCATCCGCCACAAAGAGGACACACTCCCCAAGGAGCACCTTGCGAATAATGTGTTGCCCCGAGTACTTCTCCTGTCACGGTCTGCGGCGGCAATTGCGTTGAAATCTCAGCGATGGCCCCGGCTTCGTTCGCCCAGATTTGTCCAGCGGAGTCGAAGCCACGCCATTGCGTAATGAGAGCATATTCATACAAGCTCTCAAGCGTGCTCAGCCTTGTGGTGTCTACGAACGTGTTGACCGCCCCATCCACCTCGTCCACGAAGATTTTCGGTGCTGGCTCTCCTCCACTAGCCAGAGACAAAAAGTCAGCCAATTCCCCCGCAAAAGTCTGGAGTGCTTGGGGAAACCACTGGTACGACTCGTAGCTTTTATTTGCGCTCTCGTACTCCGATAGGAAGGCAGCATATTGTTGAAAGACGTTCACATACACGAACGGAACCTGCCCCCGCACGGTTAAATTGCTTGCCCACGCTGATTGCTCTTGGGAACTCATTGCGGGTATCCCATTCAGAATCGAGTTCGTTCGTCCCGCCAGATCTTGTTCCAAGCCAGGGATTACGCAATTGTGAAAACCCACGCCGATGGAGGTGAGGCCGGTGGTAGAGTCGAAAATGGCCCCTAAGGCGGCCGACTCGGCATTAGCGGAAACCCCTTCAATCGGTTCGCCGAGCGACATGGCTGCCATTACCTTATTGCCATGGTCGGCGATTTCTGACGATAGTGCCACAGAGCTGCGAGTCTGTATGGCGCTCAGCCAATTGGTATCGAAAAGATTCCCTGCATTACACCCGCTTGGATTCTCAGCTTTTAACTGGTAGACAATATCATCGGTTCCTTCGAGTATCGTGGGTACAGCTACCTCGATGAATGACGTCAGTCCATCCTGTGCCAAGTTCACATCGGTTGAGGAAAAATCACCCACAAGATTGTAAACGGTAGAAAGCACGTCCGAAGGGAGCTGGATCTGTTCGTTCACCGCCTGTTCGTTGAAGTAGTCACCCGCAGCGGCGGCGGCGGCCGCATCTTGCCCTATTAAATTCAATGCAGTCACGGATGCGGTATGAAGCCCGATGATCGCGGTCGTGAGCGCCGGGTTTGGAACGACCAGTGCTGCCGACGTCGTGAAGCTGGCGACGTTCCCCACAGAGACGCCACTGGCATTTGATGCCACCAAACCAAAATAGAAGGTGGTCGATTGACTAAGATTGGTCAGGTTCGTAGTAATCCCCACTGGAGATGTATAGCTACCGACCGACTGGGTTGCCGTATTATTCGCACAGAGGGCGTTCGTGCCAAACTGGAACCAGACCCACGTTGTCAATGCGCCCGGCCCCACGGTTCCACCCACCGAAGCTGAGTTTGAAGTGATGGCGGAGGCAACACCAGTGAATGCTTGCGGCGCTGCGGTGTTGAATGGGACGTTAAGAACGCCTTTTCGGACTGTATTATTGTTTGAGTCAGCGATGTAAATGTTGCCGGCACCGTCCACCGCGAGACCGGCTGGACCGTTGAATCGCACGGCGGTTCCGGTGCCATTGGCACTTCCGGGGCTTCCAGAGAGGCCAGCCAACGTTGTCACGACCCCTCCGGGCGATATAACCCGGGTGATGTTATTGCCAAAGTCTCCCAAGTAAACATTGCCAGCAGTGTCTACTGCGGCTGCGCCGTCGGGGTAATAGAAGCGGGCAGCGCTGCCTGTTCCGTCGGCGCTTCCGGGGCTTCCAGCGAGCCCAGCCAATGTTGTCACCTGTCCCTGCGGTGTAACTTTCCGGAAAGTGTTGTTATACGTGTCCGTGACATATATGCCTCCAGCGAGGTCCACCGCGACGCCATACGGCATGAAAAACCGCGCGTTGTTACCGGTGCCATCGGCACTGCCAACACTTCCTGCTCGGCCGGCCAAAGTACTCACCTCGCCCGCCGGCGTGATCCTTCGAATGGTGGAATTCCCCGTATCGGCGACGTACACAATGCCTGCGCCATCCACCGCTATTCCATTAGGCTCAAAAAAACGAGCATTGCTCCCCATACCATCAGCGCTTCCTTGAGTGCCACCCAACCCCGCCAAAGTCGTCACCTGTTGTGAAGGGCTTATTCTGCGAATCGTGTTGTTGCCCGAATCTGCGACATAGACGCTTCCTCCGGTATCCACAGCCACGGCTGATGGGTAGTTGAACAGGGCGCTCGTGCCAACCCCGTCATTGGTGCCTGTGACACCGGCCGACCCAGCGAACGTGGTGACAGCGCCTCCCGGGGCAATTTTGCGAATAATCTGGTTGGCGCCATCCGCCACATACAGATTGCCGCTCGAATCCAACGCAAGACCCGTTGGGACGTTAAAAAGTGCGTTGGTACCAGTTCCATTACCGCTACCAGTCTTTCCAGCTTGTCCAGCAATCGTGGTGACTGTCAACAGCCTGGTGCTCACAGTCGTGGCTGCCGGGCTTGAGATCGACAAGGGAACAGCCAACAGAATCAAAACGATTTTCGACAGGAGACTAAGTTCAAACAAGGAAGCCTGCGTCTTCTTTTCAGTCTTTACGTTCCTCATAAATCCCTCCCGAATTTGCCTGTTACGATTTCACTCGCCATCATCCGACGAAATCGAGCGTAGCGCAGACATTGCAAAATCATAGCTCCCCGGGTACTCCCTTGCGGACGGCCTCGCATATCTGAGTGACAACGAAGCAAAATGTGTTATCGTGAATAACAATGAACTGTTTCGAGCATCGTCAACGCAACTTTGATGAGCTCGAAATCCGCCGCATGAATGGCGCTGAAAAGCTTGAGCGCGGGCTTTCAAAAGCTGAAACGGCCCGCCAACTGGGTGTCAGCCGACAATCGGTGTCTCGTTGGTCGAAGGAATTGACCAAGATTGGCAGGGTGGGCCTGAAAGGAAAGCGCGTCGGTCGGAAACCACGTCTACTCTCAACTGAATTGGAGCGAATCCGTCTTGCGTTAGCACACTCCCCGCGCGATTCAGGATGCAAGGGCGATCATTGGACTCTCCAAACCTTAACGGAATTCATCTACATTGCAACCGGCAAGAGATTCCACCCCGGGCATGTCTCGCGTATTCGATCTTCTTTGGGATACCACTGCGCATCTATAATCGTTGGGGACAGTCGAGGCACTGTTTCGCCCGATCCTCAAGTACTGCTCGAAAAGGAATGCAAAAAGCATCACGAACTACGCGTCAAGAACCCCGAGGCCTTCGAGGCAATCAACAGACTTGCTCGCAATAAGTCTGACTACGACCCGATCACGCTCCGCTCGGAACTGATTGTGATGTACTTATCGCAGACTGGGCTTCAAGGGGAAGCTAGTGCGAGGAAGTTTATTGAGCGCATCAGTCCGGAAATGAAGGACCAGCCAGCGTTAACACTGCTTGTAGCTGAGGCGCAAATTTATGCTGCGCGGAAATGCCGTACGCGCGATGAGAGAAACTCATACCTGAACAAAGCGCAAGACAACTTAACCCAATTATATCCCACGGAGCTGCCATTGGAACCGATGCCAAAGGAAGCACGTCGAGTTGGGCATTCGTGGATTATTCCCAACGCGGCGGTTCCAGCGTGCAACCTCCTGGCGTCCATACGGCATTTCCGTGCGAAGGATCTCGAGGACGAAGCCGAGAACTTATATTGGACCGCCCGGCGAGAGAAAGATGACTTCCCGAGAACAAGGGGTGATAATATGTCGCGGCGAGCGATCGCGTTGCTGTGCGAGGCAGAGCAGTGGGACAAGTCAACGGGTGCGCTTTCAGTTTGTGGGTTCGATGTTATTCACCAAGTTGAACCATATCTTAATCTCGGAAATAGGGATGCCGCGGAAAGGTGCCTCGAAAGAAGCGAGCCATGTTTTACGGGCAACTATGGTAAGGCGTATCATCTCTTGTTCCAGGCACGGTTCGAGGACAACGGACTCAAATGGGGAAAGGCTGACAATTGCCGCGGTCGTGCACTTGAAAAGTTTCTTGAATATGAAAGCTGCGGAGGTGTGGCATCTGTGTGTCTGTCGTTTAGTCGGTCTCCACTAAGGGCGGACACGAGATCGCATCATCACCGCTTGTTGGAATTCGCATTTGCTGCCGCCGCGTTTGACCCCAATACGAGAACTAAGGATAATCTAAAGCGTTTCGCGGTGGACCATCACTTCAATTACCACAAAGTAGATGGTGCCCTTCTCGATGGTCTTGCAAAGAATGTTCTCGACTTTGATGACGGATTGGCTCCAATTCGAAGCATATTTATGAGTAGTCCTGAAGGAGTCCGGCGGCTAGCAGCAGGTGTCGATGAGGCGACAACGGTGCTGCGTCGTAGATTTCTGCTTTGAGGCGAAGGCCGTGCGCATTGATGCAAATTGAAGCCGTCGCTCCCGCTGTCTTTGGATATTTACGCGCCGCTTTGATCATGCGTTATCCGAGAGTGCGGAATCAGTGCTATACACTTCTACAATACCGTTTGCTTAGACAAGCAACGTCTTACTTCTGCTCGACGCCTAAGTCTCTGTGGCCTCTTTCAAAATGAAGTCGTAATAGATCGCGGATCAGATTCGCCCACTTCGCTACTGAGTCCTCTTTCTGTATGAACTCTTCGACGGCTCGTTTTGCGCTGAGCAGTTCATTCTTGGACTTCTGTCGCTCAGTTAGCATACATAATTTATTCACCAGCTCATCCTGATTGCCGGGGTCAAATAGGTCTGCATGCCTTCCCAGTTCGGTGGCCATCATGCCGGTGGCGGTAGCCAGAACGGGAACTTCCGCAAGCATTGCCTCAAGGGGCGGGAGACCGAATCCTTCAAAGTGCGTCGGGAAGACCAACATGGCTGAATTTCGAAATAGATCAGCAAGTTCCTTGTCTGTGACTGATGCGAAAAAGCGAACCTCAGATCCTCTCTGACGCATGTCTGCTAAATGCGAAAGAATGCGGGACGCAACGCTGGCATAGCCCGGGTCTCCGGCGATAATCAAAGGAAGCGCCCGCGTAGACATTTGTAAGGCGTACGATTCATACGCGCGTAAAAACGCGTCCAGATTCTTACGTTCCTCCAGCTTGGATAATACAAGTATGTGCTTACGGCACCGATCCCCGGTGATCGGGAATCTGTTCGGAGTATTGTAAATTACTACAGCCTCCCCACCGCGCAAGAAGTATGTCTGCAGGTTTTCCCTAACGGACTGTGAAACTGTGACTATCCTCGCTGAAAGTGTGACAGTTGCCGCGAATTGGGCCCAGCATGCATTTAGAAGCATGTTGTCGAGCGTCCTTGCTTTGACCCACATTTCCATTCCGAATGGAGTTAAGGACGCTGTAGCCCTGCGCTGGTCAAACCATTGATCAAGAGCCTCGAAATAGGCCAGGTCGTCAATTGCAAAGCGGGCCATCAAATCGCTAGTGGAAGGGAGCCAATTTGGGTTTGTCACAGGCCACAAATCGTGAACAACATTGATAGTGGGGACTACATGAAAGGGACTCCAAGAGAGTTGGGGGTTTACATAGAGTTGACACCCTGCTGACTCGACGAGATGAGGCAATTCATACAGATCCCCACGGGAAAATGGCTTAATATCGGTTTTGACATGCGTACGGGTGCCGAAACGATAATCTGAAACGGGACCATCCACAACAAGGTGGACAACCTCTATTTCTCTTTGGAGAGAATCGCCAATATGATCAGAGAGCCACTGGGATACGCGCCCTATCCCGCTATTTACTCGTCGCCTGGAATCGACCAAAATGCGAAGCTCAGCCATTGGGGTTTTTCACCATGTCTTCAAGTGGACAATTGACGGTGCGAGAAACAGAACTGGACGACAGGCAGAAGGAAACCGTCCTCCAATGGTGAGTTGTCACAAATCCAGGACATACGCAGCTTGGCTACGCTTGGCGTTTTTTCTCACCCGCACTACGGAATAGTGGCACGATAGAATCGATGATTGTAGTTCGTCGCTGCCGGGTCGCAGAGATAGAGAGGCGACATTGTCAGGGTTGTGAAGTTCGTGAGCGTCTGCCAATTGACGAGGTCGATTGAGGCTTGAATCAGATAGTTCGATCCGAGTGGCCCACAAAGCGCCAGTTGCAAACCGTTTGGTGTCCAAGCGTTCGGCAAACCAATGCCCAGAGACAATGCCTGGGCCGCACCAGCCGGCCCCACGCGATAGAATCGACACCTGTAATTTCCTGCCATCGGGTCCACCAGTGTCATCGGCGAATTTGTGCATGTGAAGTCATAGAGCATTATCCAATGCGCTAGGTCCGTCGAAGCTTGGAATTCATAATTGCTGCCAATCTGACCATAAAAGCTGCAACTGAAGACGCCATTGCTGGCACTGAGATTCGAGAGCGGTGAGACGGGCGCAGTTCCCACGTTCAATACCGTCACGACCTTCTGTGTATTAATATTGACGCCGCCTGTTGCGAAACTGGCCGAAATAGTGACCAATGTATTGCCCTCAACCTCGCCGGCGCTGAGCAAACCGAAAATGGAAATAGTCGCTGCTCCCGAATTCATGTTCCACACTGGATTTATCACTTGCGACGACCCATCACTGAACCATGCCGTCGCCGAGTACTGCGCGGTGCTGTTCTCGTTGACCGAATCTGGTCCATTTATGCTTAGAGACGTGAGTGTCGGTGGCGGTGCCACATAAATGATCGAGACCTGCTGTGTGGCGCTATGCATTAGGTTGCCAATTGTATAACTGGCTGAGATGGTCGTCGTTGTATTCCCGCTGACTTGGCCCACCATGAGCAAACCCGACGTTGATATACTCCCCGGCCCTGAGATCACGGACCAACTCGGGGAAACCGTTTCTGAAGTGCCGTCGCTAAAGACGGCCGACGCTGTGAATTGTCCCGAACCGTTGGCATTTACTGAATCTGGCCCATTGATGGCGAGAGACGCAAACACTGGAGCGACGTGCACAATAGTGATCGGGTAATCCAGTCGCGTGCTGCCGTTGTAAATTGCAGTCACTGTTGCTGGGGTGTCAGCGCTTACGCTTCCTGCGGTGAGCAAGCCGGAAGTGGAGATGGTCGCAGGACCTGAAGTAATGCTCCAACTTGGTGAAACCGACTGTATGGAGTTGTCACAGTTCACAACGATGGCGTTGTATTGCCCAGTGGATCCCTGCGGAACCGAAGTTGGCCCGCCCACACCAAACAACACCGGTACTACCGGATTTGGTACCGTTGCCATCACACTTACGTCGTCCACGCGAAACACGGTTGGGCCGCTTGCATCAGTGGTGCCGATGAATCGCACTGTAACGGTCTGCCCTCTGTAAGCCGTAATGTCGAAGGAACGATAAACGTAGCTCGAACCGGCGTTGACATTCGATAACTGATCAATGCCGACAAGCGTGCCGCCGGGAAGCACCAGATTCAGATAGAGATAATCGTACGGAGTAGTTGTGCTATCGGATGATGTGATGAGATACCAATAGCCTATCGTAACGCTCGTCGCATTCGCGGGAATTGTGATTGTCTGACTCAGAGTCCCGCTAAGATTGTTCCCCGGTGAGCCATCCGAGTTGGCGAGATAGGCATACCCGGGACACGTATGGCAATTTGAGAATCGAGAGTCCGCCTGAAAATTCCCGACCAGCGTCCACCCCGTACTGCCGTTGGCAAAACTCCCGTTGGTAATCAGTTGTTGCTGGCTGGAGCCGCAACTGCCAGACGGTACGATTATAGCCCCATAATTGGCGGTCTTCGTTACCCCGCTGTACGTGTAACTCGCTGTAATTGTTATCGCTGTGTTAGCGGTGACGCTGTAGGTTGTTAATTGCCCTGATGAGGAGATGCTCGCGGGGGCGCCGGCGTTCAGGCTCCAAGTTGGCGTCACGGTTGTCGTCGAACCGTCACTGAACACCGCAGTTGCGGTGTACTGATTGGCGCTGGTGTTTTGTATGACATTTGCTGGACCGGAAATAGAGAGACCTATCAACTGAGCACTTATTGAAGCGACCGTGAAATTGTATAAGGGCGACTCGATGCCGCCGTTTACTACTTTGACCTCCCATGTTCCTGATGTTTGAAGAGCAATACTGCATTGCATTGAAGTTGCTGTCGGGTTCGCCGGGGTGACCGTAGTAGCGTCATCGTTAGGATCGTAGAACACGACAGCAGAAGCATTGGGCCCAGTGAAATTAAAGTTTGAACCAGAAATCGTAAGTGTCTGTGCCGTGGGGGATGGCGAAAGGGTATTAGGGGACACAGAGGTGATTGTTGGTGTTGGCGGCGTTATCCCGAAAACCCCGCCATCAATGGTCCACGTATAACCGCCAGCAGCCACGCTGTCGATGTTATACCATGCGTCCCAAGAGCCCGACCAACCTAGATTTAGGTGTATCTCGTTACCATTTTCGTAGCCGTCGCATACCACCGCATGACCCGCACTGCCGTCCGCTTGAAACATAGTGTAAAACACCGGCCTCTTTGCATCTATGTCGGAGGCAATTTTGTTGTACCATTGGGAACTCGTGTAAGAAGGGGCTTTGTTCTCATAGCTGCCACACGTGTAGCTAAAGTAGGTTTGAAGCGCCGTCGACACCTCAAGGCTGGGATTGGCTGATGTGTCGGATGCTTCAAAATCCGAATCCACGGATACCGCTGCATGGTACATGAGTTGACCAATTGCCTTTTGTTGCGCAAGAGGGCTACTATCGCTGATGGAATTCGGCATGTTGGCCCAATCGTACGGTCCCATTCCTGCGAAACTAATCGAGAACGACCCCTGAACTGCACCATGGCTGTCCACGTCGGTGTGATCCTGCGCAACGGCGTTCGGCTGCGTGTAATACCCTAAAATCTGTGCCAATGCACAGGCAGTGCAACCCGCATATGCGCGCCCCCCAGGGCCGCCGCTAGCGGCCGGACAGTAATAATTATATGGGTCATTCTGGTTCCAAGTAGTCGAAAGCAAATAGGTTCCGGCTGTTTCGGGTGCGGGGGCTAGCCCAGCAGCTGTCCCGCTACTAGTCAGAGATGGCGCTTGCCATTCGTGATGGAATTTCGGATCTGGCGCTTTATTCAGCCTCCGCAAACCCAGTAGGGTCTGCTGATCTTCGGCCATTTCATTTTCCAAGACTGCAAGTAATCCCTGCGGCAAGTTAGTAAAGCTGCCCTGGTCGGAGCGCAGTTTCCATGGTGGAAGGTCGTCGTCAGTCGAGACGAGGTAGTAACCGGATGGACTAAGGCTAACCACATACCCGACCAGATTGCTTCCCCGCAAAAAGTGTTCCACATGAGAGACTGCCCTCTGTGAATAGCCGAATGGCGTGGCAAAGGCTCCGGACATGAACGCTGTCGCTGGCAACCGATTCGCAACTGCCTGTAAAACAGCGTTGCTGGCCTGCTCCTCCGATACAGGGGCAGCAAGAATGCTCGCCAAGCAGAACAACCAGCAGAAAATTACCAATAAAACATACTTGGGTGTTGATGTCTTCATATTGATCCCGTTCGTATGTCGCCCTTCAGGTGGCAGACCAGTTGGACAAACCCGGCACGATGTTGACGAAACTTTGACATGCACGATGTCAACGTAGTCGCGACAGCATCCTTCTCGGCTTTAAGAATTGTTCGGTCAACTCCCAGCTATGCGCAGACAGGACGCGCTCGGGCCGTAGAAGAAAGACCCGTCGCAAACGGGGTGACTGGTGGACGATGCTTCTCGCAGCTCATCGTCCATCGAATACGATGGGAATCCATAGATTGTCGGCATCCTGATTGCAAGATGTTTTTGGCGGCATTTCCCTCGATAGCACAATCACTAGAAGGCGAGAGAAGCCAAAATCCCAATTTTCATGCCGAATTGTAAAGGGAGGTTGATTCGCAGGGTCAATTTTGTTCCCAAATGGGAACAACCTACCAGCCGGTGCCGCGTACACTCGCGCCTATGTCAGGGAACAATGGAGCAGTGAACACGCCGCCACAGGCACCTGCACCAGCGCTGCCGGATCCGGAACGTCTCGCATACTCCGTCGAAGAATCCGCGCGGCTCCTGGGCGTTCACTATTTCAGCGTCTATCGGCTAATACAGCGCGGGAAGCTCCGCCCCTGCCGAGTGCTAAGGGGCAAGCTGCTCGTGCCCCGTTCGGAATTGCTCAAACTCTTGAAGACCGAATGAGGCCACGGAAAGGAGACCCATGATCAAGAGAAATGCCCAGCCGCGACAGGGAGGGGCGCCGCCCTCGTTGAAGCGGATGAGCGACGCGGAAAATGCGGCGTACTTTGAGGCATTCGGCGTTATCAAGGGCGATTATCAAGCCCTCTGTCAGATCGGCGACAAGCTGCGCGAGGTGGAGGCAAATGCGCGCGGACTCGGTCCTCTTGATACTCAAGCTCAGGGCGAGCATACAGAGTTGCCCGACTCGGTCGGCGACCGAAGCCCCTGGGAGGTTTGCGCTTCGTTGATGCGCCTGCAGAGCAACGAAGTGTTCCTCTGCAAGCGAGTTTGTGAGCACGGCTTGGAATACGCCGTGATTGACCAGGCGTCGGTTGCATCGGCTTACGCCAAGGCGCGTGGACCGTTGGACATCCTCCGCACGGGAGACAACCCGCGCCAAGTGCTTCGCGACTACCTGCGTAGCGAAAGCGAGACCCTCCAACTGATGGTCAACGACATCACGGCCAATGTCCGACTCGTCATTGCGGAGCGTTTTCCGAAGCAGGATTTACGGCGCGTCGTCAACGAGATCACACGCATGTGCAAGAAAGTCGCCCGCCTCGGTTTCTCTGAAACAATGACGGACGCTACGACTCAGACGCAGAAACACAACGGCAGAGTCCATGTTTGATAAGGGTGACGCATGCACTAGGCCGTTCCCTTCCCCAGTGAGGGTAGGCGTAGACAAACCAGCCGGGTCAAAATCCCCGTCTGACTTCGGGGTTGAAGTACCGAGCCAGAAACGGCACGTGAGGCTCACGCTTCTAGGGTTTCATCGACGCGGCTTGTCCGGGTGTGGTCGTCTCAGCAGCGATCGTCTTCTTGAAAGTGACCCGCTGCGCCATATCGGTGGAATGTTCGTCCCGCAAATGACCATAGGTTCGCATGGCCAACGCGCCACCGTCCCGGTGTCCCAACCAGCGCGACACAGTTGGAATATCTACGCCGGACTCAATACAGCGGGTGGCGAAAAGATGACGCAGGTCATGGTGCGTGATCCGCGTCATTCCGACGGCCTTCGCCGCCCGGTCCATCGCCTTCTGGCATTCGCGAACGCGCATGACGGGTGCATCATCCGGCTCATTCGGCCGATCCTTGCGGAGGCGCTCCAAGAACTCACGCATGTCCGGGATCATGGGAACTTGCCGCACTTCGCCAGCCACGCGGCCCTTCAGTCCGGTTTCCGCATCGCCGCGAACCACAATCTTCTGCCTCGTGAAGTCCACATCTCCCCACTTGATGTTGCCCGCTTCATGAATGCGGAAACCGCCGTAGGCCAGAAATCGAACCAGGTCGGCGCACTCCCACGAGAAGCGCGCATGGGGCCGCTCTACTTCCTTGACGAACGCATCGAACTGATTGTGCTCGGGCAAGCGCAGCGCCTTGGGCCGTTCGCTCGCCCGCTTGATAAACCGACCGGGATTGTCGTACCGGGCGCCTGCTTCCACGCCAATCTCAAAGACGCGCCGCAACAGGGAAATTGTGTGATTGAACGCGGAGGCGCTCGTGGCAGTGCGGAATCTGGCAGCCCAGTCGAGGCATTCCGACTTCGTGACCTTGCGAACGTCCTCCGCTTCCAAGCCGGGCCAGGATTTCAGCAGCGCCGTGGTTCGTTCCTCGTAATAGACCTTCGTCTTCGGTTTGAAGTTCGGATCTACCTTCAGTCGTTGACGGTACAGGTCCAAGCAATCGCCGAATGTCATTCTCCCAGTGGCGACAACATCACGATGTTCGGCGGCGTGACGCTCGTCTTTCTCCAAATCCGCCAAGCGGAGTTTGGCGACCGTGATGGAATCGGTTTTCAGGGACTTGACAATAAGCTTGCCTCGGATACGTATTCTCGCAAAATAGGTGTGCGATGGAACGTAACGGATCAGATTGGCGTAGGGAGTTTTCTGCCACGGGCCTTTTTGCTCGTCTTGGCTACGCTTCATTTGGGCAGTATATAAAAGCAGTATCAAATGGTCAACTGAATTCGATTACTCCTTTTGCAAGTTGTTCAATTGCAATAGTCGGGACGTAGCTCAGCTTGGATTAGAGCGCCTGCCTTGGGCGCAGGAGGTCGCTGGTTCAAATCCAGTCGTCCCGACCACCTTGCCATGTATTTCGTCTACATCTGTGACTGATTTTGCTTAACGGCCGGTTGGGCCACTTATTCAAAGCCAAAAGGGGCAAAAAAAGCGCGGCCATGAATACATAGCCGACACGGCATCCGGTCGGCGCCCTGAGAAGCTTACATAGCGCGGCTGTGACGGGACCACTCTTTTCGTGTCGGTGTTTCACCCGTTGCTGCCGTCCGGTTTCGGCTTTGCCGACGGAGCGATGATTTTTCTGGTTGCCGCCGAATTGATGCCCGAGAGCGCCGCCAACTGCTCGAAATCGGAGAACGCGTGGGGTTCATGCTCGGCTTCGTACTGATGCTCTTGTTGACTTCCGGTCTCGGGCTATAGATATGTCAGCCGAGACTTCCCGGATTCGCTTCACAAGCCAATGTCATTGACATACAGTGGAGCCGCATGAACAAAGGCTGTGTTTGATGGTTTTTCTCGAAGCGCGTAACCTGGGCCAGCATTCGTCCGGAAATGTGACTGTTGATATGAGCAGAGCGATCTCGACCGAGTTCATCCGTCGTATCCCGAAAACCGATCTGCATGTGCATCTTGGCGGCTCGATGCGTCTTCCGACGCTGATCGAGTTGGCGAAGAAACACAAGGTGAAACTGCCGTCGTACACGGAGGACGGCATGCGGCGGCTGGTCTTCAAGGATCATTACGCCCATCTGCCGGAGTATTTGAAAGGGTTTGCCTACACCCACGCGGTCATGCAAAACGCCGACAACCTCGAGCGTGTCGCCTTTGAGTTGGCGGAGGATAATCTTGCCGAAGGCGTCCGGTACCTTGAGGTCCGCTACGCGCCGCAGAATTATATCAATGATCGGCTCGACATCGAGGAAGTCGTGCGCGCCGTGTGTCGGGGACTTGAGCGCGCGCAGAAACGGCACAACCAAACCAGGTTGGTGACCTCGGGCGTGGATGTCCCGTTCCATTTCGGCATCATTGTGTGCGCGATGCGGTTTATTGTGCCGCAGATGTCGTATTATCACCGGCGGCTGTTCGAGATGTTGCCTTCGGCGTCGCCGAAACAGGTCTGCATGACCGCCTCGATGGAGTTGGCGCGCAACGCGGTCGATCTGGCGCGCAAGAAAGGCTTGCCGGTCGTCGCATTCGACCTGGCCGGCCCGGAAGCCGGTTACCCCGCCGACGACCACAGCCCGGCCTATCAATACGTGCACAATCATTTCCTCCGCAAAACCGTTCACGCCGGCGAAGCATACGGACCGGAGTCGATCTTTCAGGCGATCACGAAGTGTTACACGAACCGCATCGGCCACGGCACGTGGATGTTCGCGCACCACATGATTCAGAATCCGAGCATACCGGACCCCGTGGCGTACACGCAACGTCTCGCCGAATACATCGCGAGCCAGCGCATCACGATCGAAGTTTGCCTGACCAGCAATGCCCAGACGCTGCCGCACATGCGCGACCTCTCGCGGCATCCGCTCCGGCAAATGCTCGATCATGAACTTTCCGTTTCCATCGTTTCTTCCCGGGCACGTACAGCGAGAAACGTCACTTCGTCCGGCAAGTCATCAACCGGTACGAAGCGCTCGAGCGCGAGTTGGCGACGCCCTGACCTCTTGGCCGCCGGCAATGGCGCCGATGATGGAAAGCGGTTCCTTGCCGGAGACGATGGCGTCCGCCAAGAGAGTAGCCGCGGCGCAACGGGCGCGGTGGGCGAAGTCGATCAATTTCCCCATCCTTCCGCTTGCCCTGCCCTGCCCATCGCGATACACTGATTGCCGAAGCGGAACGGAGATCATTCTTATGCATACGGTCAGGGAACTGTTGCGAGAAAAAGGCAGCCAAGTCTGGACCATCGGGCCGCAGGCTACGGTCTACGAAGCCCTGCAGTTGATGGCCGCGAAGAACATCGGCTCCCTCGTCGTGCTCGAACACGGGAAAGTCGCCGGCGTGTTCACCGAACGGGACTACGCCCGGAAGGTGGCGCTCCAAGGTCGCTCGTCCAAGACCACCACGATCGCCGAGTTGATGACATCCGACGTGTTGTACGTCAGCCCCGACGACACCATCGAAAACTGCATGGCCCTGATGACGGACAAACGGCTGCGTCATTTACCGGTCATGGCGGGCGGCAAACTGGCCGGCGTTGTGTCCATTGGCGACGTCGTGAAGGTGATCATCTCCGAACGCGAGTTCATCATTCGCGAACTCGAACGCTATATCACCGGCGGGCACAGTTCGCTCACCTGATTCCTCGGGCGAGGTTCCGCGGCTTGAAGAACCTGTAGTTCTTCAGCCTTGTGTCATCAGGAACGAAGATCGCCGCCGAACGCGGCGGAACCTCCACGCGCAGGTTGCCGGCTTCCATGTTCACCACTTGCGACGAGTCGAGCAGGTTCTTCATCGGCAAGGCGTGATACAGGTGCGAGTACGGCGTGAAGACGATCCGGCGCAACGGCTGCGATGAATTGTTGACCGCCACCAACGCGGTCTCGTTGATCTGGTCCGTGTGTCGAAGGAAAACCAACGCCTCGTCCTCCATCTTGTGCCCCAAGACCATCAGCTCACCGCGGCGCAACGCGGCGTGCGATTGTCGAATCCCGATGATCTTCTTGTAGAACGCCAGCGTTTCCCTGTCCCATCGATTCTCATCCCAGATCATCGGACGTCGGCAATCCGGATCGTGGCCGCCGTCCATCCCGATTTCCTCGCCGTAATACACAAACGGCACACCGGGCAGGGTAAACTGCGCGACCACCGCGAGCCGCCGTTGGGCCGCGTCGTGAATGGTCCACCGCAACCGCGGCGTGTCGTGGCTCGACAACATGTTCCACGATCGCACCGCGCCGCCGTGGCCGTAGCCGCGATAGTATTCCTCGGCAGCATGATTCATCTGCCTTGCGGAGACTTCTCCGCCCAGCCAGCCGAGCACCGCATCGCGGAAGTAGTAGTTCATCACGCCATGGAACGCCTGGTCGCCGTTGCACCAATCCCCCGCGAAACCCATCACTTCACCGAGCAGAACCGCGCTCGGGAACCGTTGTCGCAGCGCCTTCCTCATGTCGCGCACAATGCCCAGGCCAACATCCACCGCCACGTCGAACCGCCAGCCATCTACCCCCAGGTCGAGATATTTCTGCAACACGCTGTCCTTCCCCCAAAACAGCAGCTTCTGCAGCGCTGCGTTCTCCAGCTTCAGCTCGGGCATGTGCCGGTGCCCGCGCCAGCATTCGTATTCGCCGTTTTCGCTGAAGGTGAAGAAATCCCTGTACGGCTTTTGGCCCGACCGCGCCGCGTGGAACCACGGGTGACTGTCGCTCACGTGGTTGAACACCGCATCGAGAATCAGCCGCATCTTGCGCCGCTTCAGTTCGCGCACCAGTGGCTTCAGCGCCTTCTCGCCGCCGAACTGCGGATCGACCGTGAAAAAGTCCGTGGTGTCGTATTTGTGGTTCGATGGCGCGATGAAGATCGGGGTCAGATACAGCGTGGTCACGCCGATGTCCTGAATGTAATCCAGTCGGTCCGTGATCCCCTGCAAATCGCCACCAAAGAAATCTTTCCCGCGCGATGGGTTCTCCGGCATCTCATCCCAGCGTCGCCGCGAATACGATGGATCGCCGTAGACCGGCAACGCCAGCTTGGACTCGGACGTATGCGGTTTCCCGATGGCAAATCGGTCCGGGAAAATCTGGTATGTCACCTGGTCAGCCATCCACAGCGGATCGTTGTTCATGGCGCGGGATTTTAGGGGTTATGCTATGCTCACGCAATGGGCGAATCGCCATCTCAATCGCCGACCCCGAAGCGGTGGCAGATCATCACGGCCTTTGCCGCCGTCTACCTCATTTGGGGTTCGACTTATCTCGGCATCCGCCTGGCTGTCGAGACCATTCCCCCGTTTTCGATGGCAGGCTCCCGGGCAATCGCGGCGGGCGCCATCCTGTATGCATCGGTACGATGGTGCGGCGCGGCGAAACCGGAATTCGCTCATTGGCGGGGCGCGGCCATCGTCGGCGGACTGTTGTTGCTGGGCGGAAACGGACTTCTCAGTTGGGCGCAACAGCGAGTCCCGTCCGGCGTTTCGGCACTGATCATCGGCTCGGTGCCATTGTGGATGATCCTGCTGGAATGGCTCTGGCACCGCGGGCCGCGGCCAACCGTCGGCATTATTTCCGGGCTAATCGTGGGATTTGTTGGACTCGGTTTCCTGGTCGCGTCGGGCCGACTGAGCAACGGGGCGGCCATCAACCTGTCCGGCGCCGCGGTTCTGCTCTTGGCAGCATTTCTGTGGGCCGCAGGCTCGTTGTATTCACGGCGCGCGCGATTGCCCTCATCCCAGTTGCAGGCTGCGGCCATGGAAATGCTCACGGGCGGCGCGCTGCTGATGTTGGCGGGAGGTGTCACGGGAGAATGGACCCGTTTCACGCCCGCGCATGTGTCCGCGCACTCGTGGCTTGCATGGTGTTACCTCGTTACTTTCGGATCGCTGATCGGTTTCACAGCGTACGTATGGCTCTTGCAAGTAGCATCGCCGGCGCACGTCTCGACCTATGCCTACGTTAATCCCCTCGTCGCGTTGTTTCTTGGCTGGGCGCTGGCCGGCGAACAGATCACCTCGCGAACCCTGCTGGCTGCCGCCGCCATCATCCTCGCCGTGATAATCATTGTGACCTGTTCCGCCGAAGTACCGACGGAGGTTTGAGTCAATGCTTCCGGGTCGCCAATGCCAGTTCCTCTGCCAACTGCTTCTCCACCGCCGCCCGCACCAGCGGATCGCTATCCTTGTAGAACGTGCGCGCCCAGGCAAGCGCATGTGAGTCGCCGAGTCTCGCCAGCGCTTCGAGAATATGCGGCTGCGCGCGTGGCGACGCCTTCGCATAGGCCCGTCGCAGGGGACCGATGCTGCCCCTGCCGAAGGCAACCAGCCCGTCCTCCGCCGCGTACCGCACATCCCACCATTCGTCTCCCAGCGCTCCGATCAGTTTCGACGTGGCCCGACGATTACCGATTCGGCCCAACGCCTGGGCGGCCCGCAATCGCACCAGTTCTTGCCGGCTGCCGAGGGCTTTCATCGCTGGAACGAATGCCTCACGAGCGCGCAAGTGACCGAGTGTGTAAAACGCCACCGTCCGCGTCTTCTCGCGATCAATCAATGGCAGCACGTGCGGGATTGCCGCGCGCGCCTGTTCGTTGAACCGCGCGAGGAAATAGCAGCACAGTCGGGCCACTTCATCGTTTTTTGCATGGTCGATCCCGTCGATCAACAACGGCACGGCATTCGTACCGAGATGATCCACGATATCTTCCGTCTTCACGCGCACCAGCACCTCGGGGCTGTCCACGCGCGTGAGCAGATAGGGCAATACTCCCGCGCCGCGCTTCTTGAGTTCGTCGGTTGCCGCCTGGGCGTCTGGCCGGTCGCTGATCGAGCGACGAAGAAGTTGTTCGATGGGATTGTGCGAGTCGACGCGCGCAACGGGATACAATCGTCCTGAGGTTGGCCTTGGTGTGCCGAACTCCGGCAAGGCTGCCGGCGCCGCCGGTAGCGGTCCGGTCGGCGTATGCTCGCCCATATTGACGCCGCAACCGTACAACGGCTTCAGCCAGATCTCATTATTCGTCTGGCCCTGCGAATACTTGTCTTCACCGCCCAGATCGAGCATCAAGGCAATGGAACCGTATTCGCGCTTGTCGCCGTCATGCCCGGCCGCCTGGGATTGCTTGGGGTTTGTGCCCGTGTACACGTCGTTGCCCGAGCAATCGAGCAACATCGCAAAGGAGTTGTTGATCGCCGCGCCCTGGGCGGTTGTATCACCGGAATACTTGTCGTTTCCCGCGCGGTCGATGAGGATGCCAACCGCATAATCGTGCGCTGCACCCTGACAAATGTGCCCGGCAGAAAACGCATTGTTCCCTCCCCAGTCGATCAATTCGCCGCTGCTCAGGTGAATCCCCGCGCCCTGGCAATACTGATACGCGTCGTAGGTATTGTTGCTTCCCAAATCCAGCAGCAAGCCGACCGAGTACCAGTAGCTCGCCCCCTGACCGTAGACATCCGCGACGTAGTGGTCGTCACCCTTCAGGTCGCAAAGAATGCCGACTCCACCGCCCGCATACGGCCGCATCCCGTATCCGAAGCCTTGCGACAATGTGAAGTAATGCTTCGGTAGCCAGCCACACGGATATTTCCCGCCCGCGACGTACGAATCGTTGCCGCCCTCATCCAACAGCAAGCCGATCCCGCTCGTCCCGCCAAATCCCTGCGCCATCTGGGCTGCTTTGAACCGCGAATTTCCGCCGCGCTGCCACAGTATGCCCGCGCCGAACATGCCCGCCCCCTGGCAAAACGTGTCCGCCTCGAACGTCTGGTTCCCCTCCCCTGTCATCAGCAATCCGCAACCGAAGAAGCCAGCGCCCTGCGACAAATGCTTCGCGTGAAACGTGCAATTGCTCCCGAGCGCGGCAAGAATGCCGATCCCGAAAACGCCGGATCCCTGCGAGAAGCTCCGGTTCGAGATGAATTCATCGTTTCCACCCATATCAATCACGATGGAAATTGGCCGACCGAGCAATCCATTCGCGCCGCCCGCACTGTTCAAGTACGTGTCGTCGCCGCCCGTGTCGATAATCAGGAATGCCTCGTTCGTGTACACATGGTGCCCACCGCCGCCGACGATGATCTTGCCGAGCGGCGTGTCGGTCTCGACCTGAAACTCCTGCTTCATGGCCGGATCGTCTTTCGCCGCCTGGAGAATCGTGATAGCCTTGTCAACCGACGCAGCTAATACGTGGAAGGCCCCTAGTAAACCTGCACGATCAAGGTTGTCGCTCGCGTTGAGAAGAGTCGTTTCGAGTTCGCCGTCCTGAATATCCAGATTCTCATTACGTCTCAGCAGATCGGCAACCTCGTTGGTGCTCAGTCCCATTTTCGTCCAGGACTGCAATTCAGTCGGATCCTTGTCCAAAGAGAAATTCTCGATGGCGAATCCTGCAAAGGGTCGCGCCTGCTCGGACGGAAGTGATTGCTTCAAGATTATCTCTGCACATGCCGCATCGTGGGCAATCACCGCGATGGCGCGGGCCACCGCCGGTGGCAGATTCGACAAGAAAACCGAGTCGACCGGAACTGGCCCATAAATCATCCTTATTGCTGTCGGCGGCAACTCGAGTTGCTGGCGAGAGAACCAAGCAAGTTGCCACAATGAAGCGACCGCCTGCAAATTGGACACCACCGACTGACCATACACCGGCAGCGTCAGCGGTTGCTGCAAGAATGTCCGCGCCTTTTGGAGAATGAGTTCCGATTCGACGTTCGTCTTCTGAAACGCCAAATCATGCGGGGTCATCTTGATGGCTTGCATTGCCATCTCGATCGCCTGTTCGTCCCTTGCATCCAGTGCCGGTGGAACTTCACTGCGAACGCACAACGGGCATAGAGCCAGAAAACCAACGACCAACAAAACCCGACCCAATTGCCCTACCATGAGGTGCTCGTTGATTTTGTCCATTTTCGGTTTACCGTATGCGAATTGGGCGCCGAATGCCAGACTGAGATGCGGCAGGCGTGAATTCTGAAACCCGATTCGTGATGGCGTCATCGAATTGTGGAGGTCGCAATGAAGGCAATCGCCGTTTTTCCCGGTACGCGTGAAATACGTCTGATCGATCATCCCGAGCCGGAACTTTCGACGGTCACCGACGTGAAGCTTCGGATGATCGAGGTCGGCGTGTGCGGCACCGACAAGGAAATCTGCGCGTTCGAGTACGGCACGCCGCCAGAGGGCAGCGATTATCTCGTCATCGGCCACGAATCGCTGGGTGAAGTCGTCGAGGTCGGCACCAAAGTCTCGCGCGTCAAGGTCGGCGATCTGGCCGTGCCCATGGTGCGGCGGCCCTGTCCACATGAGACGTGCCTCGCGTGCCGGAGCGGTCGCCAGGATTTTTGTTACACGGGTGATTTCACAGAACGGGGCATCAAAATGCAGCACGGATTCATGACGGAGTTTGTCGTGGACGACGAGCAATACATGAATGTCGTGCCACCCGGATTGCGCGACGTGGCGGTGCTCGTCGAGCCGTTGACCATCGCCGAGAAAGGGCTGACGCAATTATGGCAGGTACAGCAGCGCCTACCGTGGGCGTGTCCGCTGGAGCCGGGAAAGCCGGCCGCCTACTGCCACCGCGCCGTCGTTCTCGGCGCCGGGCCG
>JBEKUF010000049.1:0-20298 GCA_049515295.1 Verrucomicrobiia bacterium
CAAGTTCCAGGTTGGTGTTTACCAGAGCGGCTCCGGCGTCGTCACGGCGGTGGCCGCGGACGGCGCCGACAACGCCGATCCGTCGTGGGCGCCCGACGGCCGACATTTGGTATTTACAAAAACACAGCACTGGCGCTCGCAATTGTATCTGCTTGACGTTGTCACCAGCGAGCAAGTACAGTTACCAGTGATTGAAGGGGGCGCGTCCGAACCTGCGTGGGGACCGTAAGTCGCGGACGCGAAGAAACGAATTTTACAAGGAGAACGCCTCACATGAGTAGGAAGCTTCTGGCTCAAACGATCTTGGTTGGTTTCATCACCGCGATACTGTCAACCGGCTGCCACCGCGGAGGCGGGGCCGGTGCCAATCCATCGGCATCCGGTTCCGAGTCTTCGGTTCCGGGAATCGGCGCGGGCGGCGAGTCGGGAGTGGGCGCACGCCCGCTGGTGGGTGCCGAGGGCCTGCCGGAGCACGGCCAGTTTCCCGCCGTGTTGTTTGACTATGACAGCGCCCGTATTCGCCCGAGTGAAGAGTCGAAATTGGAAGCCGTGGCGGCGTATCTCAAGGCGAACCCCGGCAAGCTGGTGGTTGAGGGGCATTGCGATGAGCGTGGCACGGCCGAGTACAACCGCGCGCTCGGTGAACGGCGGGCGTTGGCGGCCCGGGACGAACTCGTCAAACTGGGCGTGGATACCGGTCGGATGTCGACGATCAGCTATGGCAGGGAACGTCCCGCCGACACGGGACACGATGAGACGGCGTGGGCGAAGAACCGCCGCTGCGAATTTGTGGTGGTCAACCAGTAGCGTGTCAGGCCGTCCATAGACGCGTTGACAAAGGTTTGGAGCCCGTGTAGTGTCGGTTGTATTAGGAGCGAACGACAGTATGTCACTACTATTGGGTACTTTTACCGAGACGCACCTGATACTCTTGCTAGTTATTCTGCTGTTGTTGTTCGGTGGCAAGAAACTTCCGGAGTTGGCGCGCGGACTGGGCGAAGCGATGCGAGAATTCAAGAAGGCGTCGCGGGATGTCCCCGACGACCATCCGGCTCCCGCAGCCAAGCCCGAGGCACCGGCATCAACCGCCTCCACGGGGGCCAACAACCAGCCGCCAAAGTCGTCCTAACTCCTCCATCCATGGTGGGTGCGCTTGCGTAGATGGTTCCGCAAGGAATCCGTGAACCCGGAGGATGAGGTTACTCCGTTGGAGATCGCGGACGACGGCCCCGTCAAGCCGTTCGTCGAGCACCTCGAAGATCTGCGAGGGGCCTTGTTCAAGATTCTCGGCGCGTTGTTCGTTGGATTTAACATCGCGCTGTTGTCGGCCAACCGCATTCTCGCATTCATGACCCAGCCGCTGCGGCAGGTCACGGACCATCCCGAGAAGTTTTTGCAGAGCCTGAACGTGACCGACTCGATTGTGTTGTCGATGAAGATTGCCCTGTACGTCGGGTTGATCATTTCGGCACCGGCCATTTGCTATTTTGTCGGACAATTCATCCTGCCAGCGCTTCGACCCAAGGAGAAGCGAATGATGTGGCCGGCCTTTGCCTGGGGAACGCTGTTGTTTCTGGCGGGGTGCGCCACCTGCTTTTTCCTGATCGTGCCGCAGACGCTGCGGGCATTCATCCAGGCCAGTCGCTGGCTGGGGATCGAACCGCGCTGGACCATCGAAAGCTACATTAGTTTCATCAGCCAGTTCGTGCTGATGTGCGGGCTCACGTTTGAGATTCCACTGGTAGTGGTGGTGCTGGTGCGAATGGGCTTCCTGAGTTACCAAACCGTGCGCAAGGGCCGAAAGGTGTTTGTAGCACTTGCCTTCACCATTGCGGCATTTCTGGCGCCACCCGACCCGCTTTCGATGATGCTCATGGCTGCGCCGCTGGTGCTACTGTTCGAGATCGCCATCTGGCTGTCGTGGTTTTCGCAACGCAACAGGAAAACGGCTCACTCGTAGGTCTTGCGAAACTTTACCTTCGGATCCTCCGCCGTGCCTTCCTCCGGCTTGGCGGGCGCGGGGGCTGGCGGAGTGGTCGGTGGCGTCTTGGATTCCTCGACGAACATCAAGCGTAGATCCGTGAGCGTCGCGTGGAGGACCTTCGTCTCGTCGGAGTTGAGGTTGCCACGAGTCTTGTGTTCGAGCATTTCGAGGGTATCGATGAACAGCCGCGCCGCGGCCATGTTCTTCTCCGCTTTCCCCGTGGCAGGGTTGGCCAGTTTTCCCAGGGCGATCATCGCCTGGCTGCCGAACAGGCCAACCATGTCGAGAAACCGTAGCGTGTCCTCCGTCGAGCCCAGCGTATCCTGTTGAACTTCCGCCATGATTATTCCTTCTCCTCGGACGGCGTTTCGATCACCACGGCATGTGGCGTGCCGTTGAAGTACTGGTTGGCGACCCGCTTGATGTCATCCAGCGTGACCGCCTGGTACTTGTCGTCCACCGTCTTGAAGTAATCGTAGCCGAGCCCGGTCAACTCGTCCAGCCCAACCATTATGCCCAGTTCCGAGTTGTCCTGCATCCGCACACGGCGTTGACCGACGATGCCGCTCTTCGCGCGGGTGAGTTCCTCATCACTCAGGCCGTCAGCCTTCGGTTTGTCCAACCCGGCAAAGATTTCCTTTTCGCACGTGCCCACGTTTTGCGGGGTGGTACCGGCGTAAAACGCGAAGTAGCCGGGTTCCAGTCCGATCAGTTGCGTCGCGCCGACGTAATAACACAACCCGAGTTCGTCGCGAATGCGCTGGAAGACACGGGAGCCGAGCCCCGAATAGGCCTCGTTAAGCAGTTCCATCGCGAAGCGATCCTGGTTGAAGATGTCGACACGACCAGATGGCGCCGCAGGGCTCGAAATCGCATGCCGTTTCTGACACCTAATTCGCGCCGCCGCTCAATTTCCGGGCGTCGGAAGAGCGGGTTGGGACGGAGTGATAGCGGTCGGTCCCGGTGGCCTGGTCCTTGGCCGGGCGACGCGCGCGAGGACGTGGCGCTGGCTGGTAAGGTTTGACGAAGGCCTCGTCGAAATCGTAACCGCCTTTGAAATCTTCGCGCGTGTCCTGTTCGGTCTTGCCGAGAACGCCTTTATCCACCATGCGGAAGACGATTTCGCCGAAGTCCTCACACCGTTTGATCCCCCAGTAATCGAACACAATCTTGGTCATCGGCCCGAACTGATCGAGCGCGTAGCGTCGCAGACCATCCAGCAATTCCTGGCCGCTGACATGCCGTCCCGCGCCCCGCGAATCCTTCTTGAGCATCTTGATGGTGAAATCCAGTCCCTCGCGTACGAAGTAGTAGGCCTCGCGGTCGTACCGTGCATCCGCGCGGACGATGTCGTCGACGACCTCGGCGAAATTCAACTTTTGCATTAGTGGCCCTTCATCTCCATGGCGGCGACGCCGGCGATTCCCGGGTGCCGCGCGCGCCATTCCCTCCCTGCCGTGCCCACGAGGAGTGCGAACAGCAGGAACGCGACGATCACTTGCTCCTCTTTAGTCAACTTGAACATAGCATACGGTCAACCAGCCTCGTCACTAGAATATAGCGGAGTTTGGCCGTCGCTCAACTAGAATCTGGCACCCGGTCAATTCCCCCGTTGCCGCAGGCGATCTTGATACAGGGAGAGAATATCGCGGCGACCGATGATCCCGGCCAGCTTACGGAAGCCTTCGTTCTCCACCACGACCAATTCCACTTGCATCGACTGCCGGAGCTTGTGGAGTGCCGACGAGAGGTCTTCATCCGGATGGCACGTCACCAGATTCGGCGCCACCAGATCTTGCGCAACGATCGCGTTCTTGGGGAGATTGCGTTCGGTGAAGAACAAGCGGATGTCGTCGAAGAGAATCACGCCGGACAATTCGCCCTGGGGATCTAGCACGGGAAACACATGCTGTTTGCTTCCGGCAACGGTATCAAGAATCTCCGGCAGCGCCGCGTCCTGTCGCAGCACGGCGAGTTTCTCGGGCTTCGGCATCGCCTCCCGCACGCGTATGCGCTCCAGCAGATCCACGACATATTCGCCTTCATGAGCCGGGGAATCCACCCGCGAGTTCACCTGATTCTCATACAGCGAGAGCCGCCGCGGTATCAGGAGATAGCTCACCGCAGTCGTCAACATCAGGGGGACCAGCAGGCCGTAGCCCGTGGTCATTTCCGACACCATGATGAGCGAGGATACGGGTGTCTTGGCCACGCCCGCAAAGAATCCCGCCATGCCGACGAGCGCAAACGCGGCGGGTTGCATCACGACGTCCGGCAGCCAGCGATGCAGCGCCGTGCCCGCGGCCGCTCCGATCATGCCGCCGATGACCATCGACGGCGCAAACACGCCGCCGCTGCCTCCCGAGCTGATGGTCAGACTTGTCGCGAGAATCTTAACGAACGCGATGGCGATGATGATGTTCAGCGGCAGGCTGCCATTGATGGCCAACTGCACCCAGCCGTAGCCCATGCCCAACACCTGGGGCAGGAAAAAGCCAATCGCTCCGACCGCCAGTCCGCCAATCGCCGGTTTGACGTGGCGGGGGATACGCAGCTTGCGGAACACCTGGTTGCGCACGCCGTAAAACACCTTCACGTACAACGTGCCCATCAGCGCACAGGCAATCCCCAGCGCAACGTACAGAGGCAACTCCAGCGGATGGTTGAACGTCACATTAGGCACCGAGAAAATCGCGCCCCAGGTGCCGTTCACGCCACAGTAGATGGAATAGGCGATGATGGCCGCGACGAAGCAAGGCACCAGCGCGGCGGCTTCAAACTCCATGTCGCGATAGAGCACTTCCACGGCGAATAATGCTCCGCCGAGCGGGGCGCGAAAGACCGCGCCGATTCCCGCGCCCGCGCCGGCAAGCAGGAGGGTTCGGCGTTCGCGGTCGCCGGCCTTCAACCATGTCGCCAGGGCTGATCCGAACCCCGCGCCGACCTGCGCGATGGGCCCCTCGCGTCCCGCCGATCCGCCGCTGCCGATCGTCAGCGCCGAGGCCAGCGTCTTGATAATGGGTACCCGTTTGCGAATGACGCCGAGTTTGTGATGAAACGCGTCAATCATGGCGTCGGTGCCATGTCCCTCCGCTTCGGGCGCCAGTGAGAACACGAGCAGCCCGGACAGCAATCCGCCCACAGCCGGCACGACGAGCAACAGCCATCGCCGCTCCGGTTCGGCGGGCATCTTCGTCACGCCCTCCGCGCCCGGTTGCGGCAGGTGGTAGCCGACGGCGCGCACCATGAACAGTTCCCCTGCGCCCGTGAGGATGAAATTGAACGCCAGCGCTCCGAATCCAGCAACGACACCCACCAGCGCGCTCAAGACAACCAACCGCCCGACGCTGTGCGTCTTGATCCTCTCCCAGAAAGTTGCAGCAGTCGTCATCAACCGGCCACCACGTTGACCAGTTTGCCGGGGACGACAATCACTCGCTTCACCTGCTTGCCGGCGAGATGCTCTTTGACGCGGTCGTTGGCGAGCGCGAGCCGTTCCAGGTCCGCCGCCGAACTCTGAGCGGGCGCGTCAGCCCGGTCCCGCAGCTTACCATTGACCTGCAGAACGATGGTCACCGTGTCCTCTTTCAGCAGCGAAACGTCGTACTGTGGCCAGGTCTCGTAGGCGAGCGATTGTTTGTGGCCGAGCTTCTCCCACAATTCTTCGGCCAGATGCGGCGCGTACGGGGCGAGGATGAGGACGAAGGGTTCGAGCAGGGAGCGCGGACGTTTCTCCTGTGCGGTCACCTCGTTGACGAAGATCATCATCTGGGAAATGGCGGTATTGAACGCCAGCGTGTCCGTGTCCTCACCGACCTTCTTGATGGTTTGATGCAGGGCCTTGAGAAGCGATGCCGACGGCTTGCTGTCGTCGAGGATCGGTTTCCCGTCCTCGTCGCAGAACAGGCGCCAGACGCGGCCGAGGAAACGATACACGCCTTCCAGGCCTTGCGTGCTCCAGGGTTTGGTTGCATCCAGCGGACCCATGAACATCTCATACATGCGCAAGGAGTCCGCGCCGCAGTCGCGTACCACGTCGTCGGGGTTGATGACGTTGCCCCACGACTTGCTCATCTTCCGCCCGTCTTCGCCGAGGATCATGCCCTGGTTGACGAGGCGCATGAACGGTTCGGGAGTCGAGACGTGGCCGAGATCGAAGAGCACCTTGTGCCAGAAACGCGAGTAGAGAAGGTGAAGCACGGCGTGCTCCGCGCCGCCGATGTAGAGATCGACGGGCATCCAGTACTTCTCCTTGTCTTTGGCGACGAAGGCGCTGTCATTCTTGGGATCGATGTAGCGCAGGTAGTACCAGCACGACCCGGCCCATTGCGGCATGGTGTTGGTCTCGCGTTTGGCCGGCCCGCCGCATTGCGGACACTTCGTATTGACCCAATCGGTTGCTTTCGCCAAGGGCGGCTCGGCATTGCCCGTCGGCGTGTAATCCTTCATCTCCGGCAATTTCAGAGGCAACTCGCTTTCCGGCAACGCAACTGCGCCATGCTTGTCGCAGTGCACAATCGGAATCGGCTCGCCCCAGTAACGCTGCCGCGAGAACAGCCAGTCGCGAAGCTTGTACTGCACCATCGCTTTGCCGAGGCCCTTCTCTTCGAGCCAAGTGGTAATTTTTTTCTTCGCTTCAGAAGTGGGGAGTCCGGTGATGAGACCGCTATTGACAGAGACACCGTCTCCCGTAAAACCGTGAGGATCGACGCCTTCCGGCGGTTGTACAACGACGCGAATTTCCAGACCGAACTTCTTCGCAAACTCGAAATCGCGCGTGTCGTGCGCGGGGACGGCCATGATGGCGCCGGTGCCATAGCCCATCATCACGTAATCGGCGACCCAGATCGGGATCTTCTCGTTGTTGACGGGATTGATGGCGTAGCCGACGGTGAAGACGCCGGTCTTTTCCTTCTCCAATGCGGTGCGTTCGAGTTCGCTCTTGCGCGCGGCTTGTGTGCGGTAAGCGGCTACGGCGGGGCGTTGTTCCGGTGCAGTGACCTTGTCCACGAGCGGGTGCTCGGGTGAGAGCACCATATACGTCGCGCCGAACAGCGTGTCGGGTCGGGTGGTGAAGATGTCAATGGTCAACTCGGAACCGTGAACCTTGAACTGAACGGATGCGCCTTCGCTGCGCCCGATCCAATTGCGCTGCTGTTCCTTGATCGAGTCGGGCCAATTCACCAGTTCCAAATCTTTCAAGAGTCGCTCGGCGTACTTCGTGATGCGAAGAATCCACTGGCGGAGCGGGCGGCGATAAACGTTCTTGTGGCCTTTGCGGTCGCAGGTGCCGTCGGCGTTGACTTCTTCGTTGGCGAGGACGGCCTTGCATCCTTCGCACCACCAGACGGGCACTTCGGATTCGTAGGCAAGCCCTTTTTTGAAGAGCTGCAGGAAAATCCACTGGGTCCATTTGAAGTATTCGGGGTCGGTGGTGTCGACTTCGTGGTCCCAGTCGTAGGAGAAGCCGAGCATCTGGATCTGGCGGCGGAAATTGTTGACGTTGTTTTTGGTGGTGGCGGACGGGTGTGTACCGGTATCGATGGCGTATTGCTCGGCGGGAAGACCGAACGCGTCCCAGCCCATCGGATGGAGCACATTGAAGCCGCGCATCCGCTGGAAACGGCAATAGATGTCGGTGGCGGTGTAGCCTTCGGGATGGCCGACATGCAGGCCCGCGCCGCTGGGGTAGGGGAACATGTCGAGCACGTAGAGTTTTTTCTTCGCGGCATCTTCGCGCGCGGCAAACGTCTTGTGGTCGGCCCAGTAGCGTTGCCATTTCGGCTCGATCTTGTCGAACGGATATTTTTTGCGTAATTCAGGCATCGGAATGGCTGGGACTATATCGGCTGCGCGCGAGTGCCGCAAGTCTTACGCGTGAAGGCAGCCGAGAGCGCGAAGGACAGAGGAGAGCAACCGCCATTCGCGGCGGTATTGAGCCAGAATGCGACGGCCGGGGGTGCGGATGCGATAATAGCGGCGCTCGCGGCCACCGATCTCAGCGCGTCGCGAGGCGAGCCACTGCTTACGCTCCATTCGTTTCAACAGGGGATAGAGCGGTCCTTCTAGAATTGGAAACGTTCCCTTGGAACTGGCCGCGACCTCACGACGCAGCCCGTATCCATACAACTCGCCATGTTTTTCCAGCGTCGCCAGGACGATCCAGGCTGTGGTTCCCTTTCGCATCTGAGACATCAGGTTGGCATCGACCGTCTTCTCGTGTCGGGGGGACGGGTGTGACGGCCAGAGAAACGGAGAGGAATCGGCCCGTCGAGTTCTCGGTTTATGTGCCGATGATTGATGCATATCTTAGATAGGGATCATGCTGCACGAGAAGGTGGCAAGAGCGAAGAAGATGGGATCGGGGAATTCGAATGGTGGACATGGGGCCGGCGCGAGGGCAGGGAGAAAGACGTGGCGGCGATGGGCGTGTCTGGCGAGAACACAGGGAGAAGACGGCAACGGTTGGGCGATGCCGCGTATTCCCGCGATACATACCCAAGAGATGTATCATGCGTTGCGTGGAGGATCGGGGGCTTATACATATGTAACATATGTATCATGGTGCGGAGGCGGGAAAAAGAGGTGTGAGGGAAGAAAGAGGTCACGAAGGACGCGAAGGGTAGACAAGACGGCGGACGCAGTTACGGCAGATGTGGCGGACACGATGGTCGATGGATGAGGCGCGAGGATGGCGCAGATGGATCAAGGATGGGACGTAAACCCGATTTCTTCGCGCGGCCCAGAGGACAGTGGGGAGGTTGGGCAATCGATGGCCGTGATACATATCTAAGAGATGCATCATGCGTGGCGTGGAGGATCGGGGCTTATACATATGTAACATATGCATCATGGTGCAAGGGCGGGAAGAAGAGGTGTGCGAAGGGCACAAAGAAGTGACGAAGAATGCGACGGACGAGCCACAGATGCACACGGATAGGCGCGGATGTTCATCGCGAAGGAGGCGAAGGGCGGAAGGCACGAGGTGGCGCGACCGCGTGAGGCTGTGCCGACGTGATGTCCGAAAGGTGTCGGCCAACCCACCGGAGGCGGGCCCTTAGGCAAGGGAAAGCGGCGCATCCGCAGAGTCACGAAGAGCAAGCCGGGCAAGTCGTAAACGTCCGGTTCCCTCCGAATAGCCCCGCCACCGCCCAAAGTGTTGTCAAGTGCATAATCGCCAATTTTTTTAGGTGATCGCTGTTTTGGATTACCTTGAGGGATAAGAGGTTAAAGATCGAAGTGGGACAGTTTGTCACGTGGCTTCGTTTGTCCGGAATTGGGTTCGTTGGGGGGTGCGGCAGGCATCTGGCGCGGAATTCAGGCCGTAGCGGACAGTTTTGCATTGCGACCGGGACACGACGTGGTCGCGTCTCGCGGACTCGGCTCCGCTCGCGCCCGCTCGGCTCGCCCTACGGGTCGCCTTCGGCGCTGCGTCTCGCCGCTCCCTGCGGCTCGGCTCTTTTCAGCGCGTGGTGGTAGACGGCGACGTATTGGCGGGCGGAGGTGGCCCAGTCGAAGTTTTGGGCCATGGCATGTTGGCGGAGGGCGGTGATGTGGTGGGGTCGGTCGAACCAGGTGGAGACGGCCCAGCCGATGCAGTAGTAGAGGGCAAGCCCCGACGGTTCCCAGAATTTGAAGCCGGTGCCGGTGCCGGTGGCCTCGTTGTAGTTATCGACGGAGTCGTCGAGACCGCCGGTGGCGCGGACGACGGGGAGGGTGCCATACTTGAGGGAATAAATCTGGTTAAGGCCGCAGGGTTCGTAGAGGGACGGCATGAGGAAGAAGTCGCTACCGGCTTCGATCAGGTGGCTGAGGTCGACGGAGTACCCGATGTGGGCTCCGACCCGGCCCGGATAGGCCGTGCTCAACCAGGAGACGAAGTTTTCCGTGTCGGAATCGCCGTTGCCGAGGATGACGCATTGGAGGACCATGTTGTTGAGGGCGGCCGGCAGGGCTTCGCGCAGCAGGTTGAATCCTTTCTGGTGGGCGAATCGGCTGACGATGCCGAACAGAGGCAGGTCGGGGCGTTGTTCCAGACGAAACTGGCGTTGCAACTCGGCTTTGCAGGCGGCCTTGCCGGTCATGTCCTTGGCCGTGAACCGCGCGGGGATGTGGGTGTCGGTGGCCGGATTCCATTGGGAATAATCGGCGCCATTGAGGATGCCAAAGAGGTCGTCGCGGCGGTTGTTCAAGAACGGGGCCAGGCCCTGACCGCCGATGGGATTGAGGAGTTCCTTGGCGTGCGTGGGAGACACGGTGGTCAACGCATCGGCGAACCAGATCCCGCCCTTCAACAGGTTGGTCTTGCCGTAATCCTCAAATTTGTCCGGGGTGAAATGCTCGGCGCCGAAGCCGAAGTAGGGCATGACGACCGCGTCGTATTTTCCCTGATAGCCGATGTTGTGGATGGTGAGCACGCTGGCGGTATTCGACAGCGGCGAGAGAACGCGGTCCCAGGTTTTGAGGAAGGCCGGCACGGTCGCGGTCGGCCAATCGTGGGCGTGCATGATGTGCGGAATGAACTGGAAGTCTTTGCAGATTTGCAACGCGGCCTTCGACAGGAAGCCAAAACGAAACGCATTGTCCATATAATGGCCGAGCGGCCCGTCGTAAATGCCCGGGCGCCCGAAGTAGGCATTGTAGTCGAGAAACCAGACCGGCACTTCGTCGTCAAGGAGGGTCTGGTGCACGCCGACCCAGTGTTCGATTCCCGCGCCCATGTGCACACAGACGGTGCCGACGGGCTTGATGCGATAGGTCGCGCGGTCAATGAACGAGTACAGCGGGATCAGCACGCGGACATCGTGTCCGAGCCGGCGCAATGCCTTGGGCAGTCCGGCCACCACGTCGGCGAGGCCGCCGGTCTTCGCGAACGGCGCGCACTCCGACGAAACGAACAGGATTCGCAAACCGTCCGCGTTCGACGCGGTTGGCGGCCGGCGGCGCGCGGGACGTTGCGCGGATACGCGGACTGGAGCGATTGGGGGCATGCAGCGGGGGAGTCTAACAGCGCTGGCTCGTCTGTGCAAGGGTTTGACATTGGACCGCGGAACACGTTGGACGACAGCCAGTTACGGGCTTGGGAATAGTCTCTTGGGTGGCTCAACCGGGGCGGGCGCTTCGTTGGTCTGGTCGAGGGTGTTCGTGGCCGCGACAGGAGACGCCGTCCCCACCGGAGCGAGTTGAGGACGATTGTTATTCAACCACTGCGCGGCGCTGATATGCATGGTGAGGAGCGACGTGCAACGCTTTGGCTTAGCCGACGTGTAGTAGATTCTCGCCTCGGTGTGGGTCTGGTCATCCGACCAGGAAATATCCACGCGGTGGGGAAACTCGGCGAGTCTCTTCTGTCGGTCCATGCCGGCTTGGGCGCCCGCCGTGGCAGCGGACAATCCCAGACCGAGAGTTTCGTTACCTTGACCACCGGGCTGGAGCGCGCGGTTCTTCGGTTCACCAAATCTCGCCGTCAATTCCCGCTCGATTCTGTCGGGCATGACGCGCCGCTCGCGCATATCGATCCAGAATTCCTTGAGCAGGTTGTTGTAGAAATGCATCGTGACGTAATCGACTTCGCCGACCCGGGTCGCTTCATAGATTTCGGGAACCATCCCGCGGGTGTTTTGGAGGCGCAGGAGGAAGTGCCGCTGGAGCTGCTCGAGACTGGCGTTGAGGCGGATGCCGAGGAACTCGTCGATTGCGTTGCTCGGTTCCGCCCGGGGTTGTTCGATGACGGGCGGCGGGAGAGTTGTTTCCGTTACGGTCGGCACGGGAATCGAAATCGCATCATCGCTGAGCACCGGTCGGCGATTGTCGAGCCGCTCAGTCACCAGGAAGATCCAGAACGGGGCGAGCACGAAAAGCGCGAGCGCCACGCCAACGAGGTACGCGAACGGGCGGGGGATGGGTTCGAAGATGCGACGCAACCGTCGCTTACTCGATCGGGGCGCGTTGGCACCCTGGGGCGACCGGCGAGCCGGTGGTTCGCTCGGCGGCGGGTGCGAGAGCTGGGTCAGCAAGCCGCAGTTTGGGCACTCGACCTCGTGCGTCGCCGGGAGCGTTGTGAGGACGATGCGTTGTCCGCAATGTTGGCATCGGAACTCCATCCGCAACGGTAGATTACCCGGTGCACGGGCGAAATTCCACAGAGAAAAACTGTCGGGGCGGCGACCCACTGTGGTATCATAGCAACCCGGTTATGTACCGATTGCTTTTTCAAAACCGCGCCGTCGCGAGAGGGCCGGTGGTGATCGACCGTCCGTCGGTGATTATCGGCCGTCAGGCGGATTGCCACGTGCAACTGGCGGAGCCCGGCGTACGCGACCGCCACGCGACCATCGAACGCCGTGCCGACGGCTATTACCTGCGCGGGCTGGACAGCACGAACGGAGTTTACGTCAACGGGCAGGCAATCACGGAACGGCGGCTCGCGTCCGGGGACGAATTGGAAATTGGGCCCGTGCGTCTTCGCTTTGAGATCGTGTACGGCGGCGAGACGAAACGGCACCGTCGTCCGATCGATCTGCTGCAAGTTCTTGCCGCCGTCATCGTCGGTGCGGTGATCGTTGGCGAAATCGTACTACTCGGCGAGATGTTCTCCGAAAGCCGCCCCAAGAGGGTGAAACTGGACGCCGTCCGCAACACGACATCGGATCAGACGGGCCCATCGGCATCTGGTTCGTCGTCTCAAACCATTTCCGGCTTCGGCGGAGTTGGCGGGACGAGCGATCATGCCGCGGCGGCGCCGACGATGGCCGAGCCAGCCTTGCTGAACCGGATGATCCGGATTGCCCGTGTGGATCGCAACGATAGTGGCGATATTGCCAGTGCGGTCATTCAAGCCAAAGCGCAGGCGGGCGAGCGTGAACTTAACACATCGGCGGTCGCTATCTGCGTGCAGTTCGGCATCGTGCACGGCGCGGGGTTGGGCGTCGATTGGCGCCCCCCGGTCTGGCTGCCGATCCCACCGTGGGAGAACTTTTCGACCAAGACATTCACGATTCGGTATCCAGGGACAGCGCATGAGCTGGCGGGGTTTGTCGTACGGACGTATTATCACCGGGTGATGCAGGACGTCGCCGCCGTGCCGCCATCCTTGAGGCCGCTGGCGCCGATCCCGACGGCGGAGGGATCGCCATGAATGAGCCGGCATCGGCGCCCGATCCGCTGGTGGGCAGGACGCTGCGCGCCTATGAGATTCAGGAACTGATCGGCATCAGCCGCTGGGGAAAGGTGTACCGCGCGTTTCAGACAACGATGGGACGAACGGTTGCCGTCCGAGTTCTTTCGCCGGGAATTGCTGCGCTGCCGGGCAAAACCGAACTCTTCCTCGAGGAAACACGCGCCGAGGCGTCCCTCATGCATCCCCATCTGGTCACTGTCTACGAAGCCGGGCAATCGGACGGGATCTACTTCTGCGCGATGGAATATATGGATGGCCCGCCGCTGGGGCGGTTCCTGCGCAAGGGTGAGGAGGTGGACGAACATCACCTGTTGCAGGCCATTGCTGGCGTCGCGCGGGCCCTGGACTTTCTCTGGCAACGCAATAGCCCTCACCAACCACCGCTCGACCGGAACGTCCTCACAACGACGGATGGCACGGTCAAGCTCATCAACGTTGCTCCGGTCGACATGCCCGCCAGCGCGTCGCCGCGAGAGGACGTGGTGAACATCGCGGTGATGGTGGCCACGCTCACCAATGAGATCGGGACGGTTAGCAAGGCCGTGAGCGGGTTCGTGGAAGGAATGCTCGGCGCGGAAGGCCGCCAACAGTTTACATCGCTGTCGGAAGTAGCCAACACGGCGGAAGCACTGGATCGGGAGATGTCTTCGCCGGTGGGGGTCGCGAAGTCAGGTGACGTACGCATCGTACCGAAATCGGACAGACTGCTGCGGGTCATCGTGATGGTGTTGATCGCGATGGCGGTGGTTGCTTTCGTAACGTGGTTGTGGTCGCGCGGCCATCCGGCACGCTGAGCCTGCCGTCCCGATTCCTAGGTTGAGGTTGCAGCCCAGCGACGGACCAGATCGGGGAACTGGCAGTGGTGGCAGCCGGACTTGTCGTTGACGCAAAAATCGTGGAAGATCTGCATCAAGCCCTGCTGTTGGCGGGTGGTTTTGACGGAACGGCGCGCGAGCGGAGGGTTTTCGAACAATTGGCCGGCCGCCAGGCGCAGAATGCTGTTGGACGGGGCGGCAGGCAATCGCGAATAACCGGTCTTCGCGGCCTCGTACAGTTTGGGGTTGCCAATGTTTTCCGCGTACGCGGCGGCGAACGGCAGCACGATGTTGGCAACGATTTCCTGCGCGCGACTGACGCCGATCAACTCACTCGCCCGCGATTGCGTCGTGCTGCCCAACGTAAAGTGATGGCTCCAGTAGTCGTCGCGAATATCGGCAAAAAACGTCACCGGATCACCGCCGCTCTCGATGGCACCGACAACTTTCTCCATCAACTTCGGATGCTTCTTCAATAGCGCCACGGCCGCGCCGAGTCGGCGATGAGGATGATTGGCGGGCCGGACGCCGTGAAATCGCCACGCGTTGGATGGAAGGATGCGCTCTTCAAAGTCCGGCCGCAATTTCCACCAGGCGTTCCAAAGTCGTTTCGTATAGGCGGCGGCGGTCGCGGTGGTGGACGACGGCGCGCCCGTGGGGAGAAAATTGGCGACGCCGAACAGAATCGGCGCGAGATAAGGCCGGCGGTTATTGATCTCCGACAACGGCACGCGCTGCGCGAGCGTGCGAAACGCCGTCTTGTTGGCTTTGTAGCCCAGGGCTTCCATCCAACCTTCGTAAAAGGCCTGTTCGGAACCGACCCGATGAATCCGTCGCAGGAACCGGCGTACTTTGGCCGCGAACCGTTCTTCACCGGCGGCATCGAGCAGCGCGGCGAGCGATACGGCGGGCAGCGCCTGCAACACGTGGGCGCATTGTCCATGGTGGTTGCCGACATTGTGCGGATACGAATCGAGATCAATGTCGTCGTAGAGTTGTTCCAACGGACTGTCGAGGTGGTGCTGGATCACGATTTGCGGGATGATCTGGCCGGCGTGGGTCCGCGGGATATGCCGGCTGCCCGCTTCCCACAGCACGACGTGCAGGATAACGTCGTTGAACTGGCGGTCGCGTTCGTGGCCGTGATGGTTCCAATCCTCGGCGCGGAGATGGATTTCGACGTCACCGGTGCGCTCGGGCTCGTCGCCGATCTGCACGGTCGCGTGCCGGAAATCCGGACCGGCCTCCAGATTCCACCAGCCCGGAGACAGGACGCGGAGGCGCCGGCCATCGGTAGTCTGCAGCGAATCGGACTGGAGGCGTTGGTCGTACCAGATGCACTGCACGAGGCGTTCGTTGATGGGAATGGGGACGTAATTGCTGTCGGCGTCGCGCAAAACGACGGGGGCAAAGATATTCGGAAAACTGCGGCGCATCAATTCATTGCGCAGTTCGCTGTAGCGTGTCAGTGCCATCGCTTGCCTCTCCGAAGGATGCTGGAATATACTGCGGCGCGATGAAAATGCGAACAGGATTTTCCTCCGGGTTGCTGCTGCTGGTCGTGGGTTCGTTGTTCGGGGCCATCGCCGCATCAGCGACCGACGACGCTTCATCGGCTGCGGCCCGCGACCCGGTGGTGATGGCGGTGCAAAAGGTTCTTCCCGCGGTGGTCAACATCAGCACGGAGCGAATCGTCGAGCGGCGATTTAACGACCCGTTTGGCGACTTTTACCGCCAGTTCTTCGGTCGACCGCCGCTGCCTCACATGGAAGGCGTGCAAAGCCTTGGCTCCGGGGTGATTGTCGATGAAGACGGATGGATTGTCACGAACTGGCATGTCGTGAGCCCGGCCAGCCGGATCACCGTGGTGCTCGACGATGGGACGAAGTTCGATGCGCAATACGTCAGCGGCGACGAGAAAAATGACCTGGCGTTGCTCAAGATTCAGCCGAAGAAGCCCCTGACCGCCGTGGAAATCGGTGGTGAGGACCAGACCCTGTTGGGTGAGACGGTGATTGCCATCGGCAACCCATTTGGTTTCGACCACACGGTGACCCGCGGAGTCGTCAGCGCCAAGAACCGCAGTTGGCCGCTCGATAGTCCGCAGTTCACGGATGTGCTGCAGACGGACGCGGCGATCAATCTCGGAAATTCCGGCGGGCCGCTGATCAACGTTCGCGGCCAACTCGTCGGCATCAACATGGCCATCCTGTCGGAGGCGCAGGGCATTGGCTTCGCCATTCCGGCGTCGCGCGTGGCGAACCTTCTGGCGGCGTGGTTCTCGCCCGAGAAGCGCTCGCGGCTGTGGCTGGGGCTGCGGTTCGAACCCGCCGAGAGACCGGTGGTTATTGCGGACGTGAAGCCGAACAGTCCGGCCGCGAAAGCTGGCGCGCAGAAGGGGGACAAAGTCATCACGGTGGATGGGCAGAACATCCGCGACGTGCTGCATCTGCAGCGGACGCTCGTCCACAAGAAAGCGGGCGATATCGTGCAGTTCGGTATCGAACGGGATGGCAAGGAAACGTCGCTTTCGGTGACGCTGGCGGCTCTTCCAAAACTCTCGGCGCGGGACTTGATGAACCAGAAGTTCGGTTTGGAGGTGCAACCACTCACTCCCAAATTGGCCGAGGCCGAGGGCGTTTCCTCCACGCAGGGGCTGCTGGTGGCCGGCGTGCAGCGGGGCAGCCCGGCGGAGAAGGCGGGGTTCTTTCCACGGATTGTCATCACGCAGGTCAGCGGGGAACAGATCAGCTCCATGGATCGGCTGGCGGAACAACTGAGCGATGTGGAGGCGGGTGACATGGTGAGTATGTCGGTCATCATCACGGAAAGTGAGGGTGGCGCCATCCTGCAAGAGATGGCCAATGTCTCGCTGAAGGCGCGTTAACCCTGCGTAACTGGCACATCCGCTGCTCTATTGATAGGGGATGAGCCAGCATTTCATGGAATTGGTGTCTGTTTCGGTTGTTCTGTGCGCCTTCGGCTGCGCACAGCCCAAGGTTGAAGAATTTGGAGGACCGGTCGAAGTCACGCTCAAATCGCCGGACGGGCCGGGCGCGGGGGTCCCGGTCAAGATCGTCGACGAAGCCGCGGTCGCCAAGGCGCTCGGGACGCTGGCGTTGAACCAAGAGATCACGAACAACCTTTCCGAAGCCGTGTACGCCGATTTCTTCGATACGCTGACCGTGCCCCACGGGACAATCGTACTGAAAACCAAGCTCAATGGCCGGATCCTCGTCAAACAGTTGGGGGCGCCGTATTACGTCGTGGCCCAGCACGGGGAACACCTGTGGGTCGGCGATGCGGCGGAAGTCCGCGATCACAAGCTTCCACTTGGTCCCAGCGACATGGGCGGGAAACACGCCCTCGATTTGCTCATCGCGCAGCCGGGCGTGCTGCGGGAATTGACCGCGGCCACGATGGAGATGGTCCGCCAGGGAAAAATCGACCAGGCGCGCGCCATCGCCCGGTGCGCGCGATCGCGGGCGTTGATGAACGAGATTGATTGGGAAGAAGCGGCGCCGTTGCTGGCCGGGGCCGAGCACGCGCTCAAACAGAAAGATTACGACAACGCGCGGCAACTGGCGAACCGCGTCGACGACCTGATCCCGAACCAGACGCGAACGAAAAAATTGCTCGACCAGGTTTCCGCCGAGTATGGCGGCGAAGTGCGTTCGCTGGCGGGACACAAAGGCGCGGTGACGAGCATTGCGTACAGTCCGGACGGTTCCTGCATCCTCAGCGGCGGGGAAGACGGCACGATGAAGTTGTGGGAGACGGGGACGGGCCGGGATCTGCGCACGTTTCTCGGGCACAAGGCCGGCGTCACGAGCGTGGCATTCAGCCCGGACGGGTCCATGGCGGTGAGCGGCAGCAGCGACAGCACCTTGCGGTTGTGGGACGTTGCCTCGGGACGTGAACTGCAGGCGACGGACGGTCTCGGCTGGAAGATTGCCGGCGTGGCATTCAGCCCCACTGGAAAATTTGTCGCGAGCGCCGCAGATGACAATCAGGTGAAACTGTGGAGCTTGCCCAGGCTGCAGTTGGTGAACACGCTGGCCGGACACGGCTGGCGCGTGACCAGCGTGGCGTTCAGCCCCACCGGCGATTCGTTCCTGAGCGGGAGCGAGGATGATTCCGTGAAGCTGTGGGACGTGTCGAAGGGGCAGGAAACGCGCACCCTGCGCACGGGGTTCACGCCGGTGACGTGCGTGGCGTTCAGTCCCGATGGACAATATGGACTGAGCGGCGGCAAGGACAAGGTGGTGCGGCTGTGGAATCTGGACAGCGGCCACGAAGTCGAGCAGCTCAAGGGCCACACCCAAACGGTGCGCAGCGTGGCGTTCACGCGCGACGGACGCTTCGCGGTCAGCGGCAGCGACGACGGAACGGTCAAAGTTTGGGACGTGACCACCGGGACCGAGGTTCGCTCGTTCGCCGGGCACAGCGGCGCGGTGGCGAGCGTGGCGGTGAGCCCCAATGGACGGTATGTGGCCAGCGCCAGCGCCGATGGCACCGTGAAGATCTGGCAGTTCCCGCAGCCCGTGTGGCCGCGCGGCGAAGAAGTCAGAAAGTAGTCGATTTTTAGATTCCCTGCGCGGGTGCTGTCGACAGGCGCCCCGGCTGCATCTCAACCAACTCTCCATACCTCAAAGCGTTGTCACGCGCGTTTCAGAGATGTCAACCGATGGGAGTTTGCGGGCAAATTCCCGTCGGTGTAGAGTGGGCGAACCATCATGAGCGAAGATTCTGCTGCCAATGAACCCAAGCCCTCGCGGTCCTGGTTTAGAGCCCGCGAACTGGTCGTCGGTGTCGGGTTCACTGTGGTCAATGCGAGCGCGCATCTGCTGTGGAATCCGATTGTCGAATACTGGCAGTTCGTGGTGACGACCTTGATGTTTGTGGCGTTCCTGACGTTCTGGCTGTCCAAGGAATGGCGACGAATCGAGTCGTTTATCACAAAGTTCTACTGCGTCGCGGTAATCTTTGACGTGTTTGCCGAGGGACTGCTCCAGCCGTTCCATCATTGCACATTCGACAATCTCCTGTGCACCGGGAAATTGTTTCTCGTGTTTTTCGTATTCTGGCTGGTGCTGCGACCGGTGGAGAGGTGGATAGCAGGGCGGAGACCATCCAGCTAACTAGGGCGTCGTAGCGGCTACTGTCGCGAAGAACTTCTGGAGCGCATCGTGGTAGATGGATGCGCTGACGAGGAAGGCGTCGTTGTGGTTGCCGCGGAGTTCGACGAGTTGCTTGGGGTCGTTGGCGGCGGCGAGGAGGCGCTGGGCGTGGCGCAGGCTGAAGAGTTCGTCGTCGCGGCTGTGGAAGATCAGCAGCGGGACCTTGACGCGGGGCATTTTGCTGAGGGTGTCGTATTTGTTCCACACGAGCCAGCGGATGGGGAGGAAGGGGAACATCTTCTGGCCGACGTCGCCAACCGAGGTAAACGCTTCTTCGAGGATGAGTCCGCCGATGTTGACTTTGGTGGCGAGATCGGCGGCGACAGCCGAGCCGAGCGATTCGCCGTAAACGACGATGGAGCGCGGAGACAACTTGCGTTGTTGGATCAGGTGGTCGTAAGCGGCCCGGGCATCGCGGTAGGTGCCTTGCTCATCCGGTTTGCCTCCACTACGACCGTAGCCGCGGTAGTCGATGATGAACGTATCGACGCCGAGTTCCCGAAGCACCGCGAGTTTCTCGAAGCGATGCGACATGTTGCCCGCGTTGCCGTGGAAGAGCAGGACGGTGAGTGTGGCGCCTGGATTGGCATTGGCCGGCTCTGGGGAGGGCAAGTACCACCCGTTGATGCGGATGCCGTCGGACGTGGTGAGGGTGACGTCTTCGTATTTGAAACCAACCTGGTCGGGGGTCTGGTCGATGTGGCGGTCAGGATAATAGATCATATTCGGCTCGTTCCAGCGCAGCCAGAGGGCGAATACGACAATCAGACTCAGCAGCAGGACGGCGATCATCTTCAGGGTCCGCATTCGGGATGGGGACGTATAGCACACGAAAAATCCGTTGACGAGGCATTCTCTCTTGACCCACAACGGGCCGCGTGTTAGCTAAGGCAGCGTGAGGGAATATGCGGTGTCCAAAATGCGCCGGGATCGACGACAAGGTGGTCGATTCGCGCAGTAATCGCGACGGGCTGCTGATTCGACGGCGGCGAGAGTGCTTGAAGTGCGGAGCACGGTTCACGACCTACGAGGAGATTTTCCACGAAAAACTCCGCGTGAAAAAGCGCGACGGTCAATATGAGGAGTTTGACCGGCGCAAGCTGCTGGCCGTCATCGAGAAGGCCTGCGAGAAACGTCCCG
>JBEKUF010000050.1:0-20050 GCA_049515295.1 Verrucomicrobiia bacterium
TTCTGCCAGCAACCGATAACTGTGGGCAACCGGTTCTTCGGTGGCGACGGAAAACTTCGTCAGCAACGGCAATAATTTCCCGCTGTAGGGCGTGGCGACACCCGCCGTGATCGGGCCGAATGATATTCTCAGGCACCGGGACAGGATCGTGGGCAGCAGGCGTTGCGGGTCGGCGGTCAGCAGAAGAATCACCGTCTGGGCGGGCGGCTCCTCCAGGGTCTTGAGAAATGCGTTGCTGGCTTCCTCCCCCATGCAGTCGGCGTCCACCACAATCCCGACCTTCACACCGCCGAGCGAGGAGCGCAGGTTCACCGATTTCATGAACTCGCGCATCTGTTCGATCTGGATGCGTCGACTCTTCGACTCCGGCCGTACCCAGTACACGTCCGGATGCACTCCGTCCTCGACGCGCCGGCACGAATCACATCGGTCGCAGCTATCGTGGTCTTTTTGCGAACAGTTCAGCGCCTTCGCCAGCGTCCGGGCCATGGCTTCCTTGCCGGTCCCGCGTGGCCCGGCAAACAAATAGGCGTGCGCCAATCGTCCGCGCTCCAGGCTGCGGCGCAGTTGCGCGGCCACTTCCTTCTGCTGTTTCAGATCACTGAAGGACATGGCTAACGAGATCCCACACTTTCATTTGTATGAGTTCTGGCGGCTGGCTGCCATCGACGAGCTTGACCCGTTCCGGCTCCTCCCTCGCCAGATCGATAAACCCTTGACGCACCCGATCAAAGAACTCCATCGAACGCGTCTCCATGTGGTCAAACAAATCCCCGCTGACTCGGCGTGGTCGGATGCGATTCCTGGCCCTCTCCATGCCAATTCTCGGATCGAGATCAACGACGATTGTCAGATCTGGTACCGCGGAGCCTATCGCAAACTGATTAATCTTGGTGACTATGCCCGCGTCCAGATGGCGGCCAACTCCCTGGTATACCTTCGTGGAGTCGAAGAACCGGTCGCAAATCACTGTGTTTCCGCGCTTGAGTTCCGGTTGGATGACTTCACGCACGAGCTGAGCTCGACTCGCGCAAAACAACAGCAGTTCAGTCTCAGGTCTCATAGCCTCCTTTTGCCACCCAAAAAGGAGAACTTGACGAATTTGTTCGCCGACTTCTGTTCCCCCGGGCTCCCGCACTAACGTAAACGGGCTGGCTTGTTTACGTAAACGTTGGGCCAGGAGATCAACTTGGGTGGACTTTCCGCAGCCTTCCCCCCCCTCAAAAGTGATGAATTTGCCTTTTTTGGCCATTTTTCTAGAAATTTTCCGCGATGATAGTGCCGCGTTCCGCTGTGGTCAAGATTTGGCACCGAGCCTGCTCTTTTTGAGGGCAACCATTGGATTGATTGAAGGGCGGGGAAAAACCAGATTGGGAGGAGTTTACAGATGCCACTGACAGCCGAAAACATCGGGCAAGCAGACGCAGTCAAGGCGGCTGGGCAGAATGCCGTTCAGCCCGCTGCCGACCGTTCCCTTATCCGCGTGCTGGTCATTGACGACAACGAGGAGTTCCGCAATCTCATCACCGAACTGTTGCGGCCTCTCGGATTCGACGTTCATGCCGTCGCCAACCCCGTGAAGGCCCTGGAAAAGTTCACTCAGGAAAAAGGCGGCTTCCAACTCGTGCTGCTTGACTACTACATGCCCCAACTTGACGGCGCCAAGACGTTCGAGTGGTTGAAGAAACTCGATCCGACCGTGAAGGTCATCATCGTGTCCGGCGGCGAGGAACTGCGGCTCCGCCAGATCCTCGCCCAACATCCGATTGATGGCTATATCCGCAAGCCGTTCCGGATTCAGGAAGCCCTGCACATCATCCGCCACGTGATGACCAAGCTTGGCACCAAGTCCGGGGCGAACTGACCCCCCCGACCGTCCTATTTCGTCAGGGCAGACCACCGCGTCTGCCCTTCTTGCCTTACTAACCGTGAAACCATTTCCAAGCCCGCATGTACCAGGCGGGAGTCGGTTCCGGGCTCGGTGCAGAAGGGTGCGCGGTTGTGGCGGGGGCATTGGTCCCGTTCGGGTGGGTGGGTCTCGGCGACGGGACCTGGGCCATGCTCGCCCCACTCTGAGGGGGCGTCTCCAACAATCGGGCGGGGGCGGATTTGTAGTTCTGTTCGCGCGTCGGGATTTGAGATTGGATATCGGCGATCTTCGCATCCAAAGAAGCCAGCGTCCGTTGTCCCTGCGAGATTTGTTGCCGGAAGGTATTGATCTCGTCTTGCACCTGTGACCGTTCGGGATTCGAAACCGGTTCCCCCATGTCCTCTCCCTGTGACACGCCGACCACGCCCGCCGTCAAGCGACCCGCCGTGTCCCGCCGCCCACCGGAACTCGCCGCCGATCCCGAAGGGGACCCCGCCGCCTGTTGAAGACTCGCGAGCCTGGACTGCGCATCCGCGAGTTGCTTCTGTGTCGCCGCGATCCTTTCCGCCTGCGCGGCCCGCTGCACCTGAAGGTCAGCCAACTGTTTCTGGAGAGATCGGAGAGCGTCCTGAGCCGTTTGCACGTCCGTCTGTCGTTGCCGGCGCTCCGCCTGCGCCTTCTTCTCGTCGGGCGTCATCCACGCGCCGGCGAATTTGACCCTGCCACTTTCGACGTTGGATGCCTCGGCTTGCCAGTCGGCAAGGCGATGATCGACATCCTCCGCAGAACTGGAGTTCGTATAAGTCGCCAGGAATTTCTCAAAGGCGGCAATTCCCGCCGCGTATTGGTCTTTGGTGAGTTCCTGGTCCGGATTCAGAGCGTAGTTCGCCAGGGCTCCGAAGTCCGCCTTCTCCCGTTCTTGCGCGGCGCTCTCGCGGACGACCGACCGGATGTCTGCACGGGCCACCTCTCGCGTCGAGAGAATTGTGCCGTGATAAAACGAAGCTTCTATGACCAACTGCGTGTCCGTCTCGGAAAGGATTCGCCCCTCCAGCACTTGACCGGAATTCAACGTTACCGTGTCGGCGACGGCGGGCATCATGCGCCACGCAAGGAGGGCGCAGACAAAGATCCACAGCCAAAGCCCCTGTGGGACTCCCGTTCCTTTCGCTCGGACACTTCTATTCGGAATTGGCATCTTGTCGCTCCGTCGGGTTTGCAAAACTCCCTTGCCGAAGTTTGTAAAACGAATTCGGCCCAGCGCCCCCCCACGCCGGGGGTTTTCGCCAAATCTCGCTCATGGAGCGGCAATTGACAAGCGGTTCGGGTTTCCAGTGTCCGGAAATCTCATAGGCGCGGAGACCTGTTACGTGAAAGGTGTGTAAAACTTTGGTGGCTATCGCGGGAGGGTGACGGTGAACAGCGCGCCGCCGCCGGGCGCATCGGCGCAGTTGACCTGGCCGCCATGAGCTTTTGCCAGGGCTTGCACCAGCACCAAGCCCAAGCCCAGACCCGCCGGCGAGTCGTCGCGGTTGCCGCGCGCGAACGGGCGGAAGAGTTTTTCCCGCACGTCGGCCGGGATGCCCGGTCCATGGTCACGCACGGACAGCGTCACCGAACCATCGGCCGACGAGAGCGCGACGTGAATCTGCCGATCCCTGGCCGTGCGGGTGTACTTCTCGGCGTTATCCATGAGGTTCTGGATGATTTCGACGATGGCGTCGCGGTCGAAGCGGACTTCCGGAAACCGGTCCGGGACCGAAAGTTCGACGCGAGCGCCGGCGGCTTCGAGGGCGGGTCGCTGGCGCTCGACACATTCCCGCACCGCGGTGGCCAGATCGCCGGGCAGGGGACGAACGTGGAGCGCGCCGCGCTCGAGGCGCGAGAAGCCGAGCACATTGGAGACGACGCGTCCCAGCCGCGCGGCTTCCTCGGCGACGCGATTGGCGTAGTCCCGCGTGTGCGCCGGGTCCCCAAGCCCGTCGGCGAGCATCTCGCTGTACATGCGCAGGCCGGCGAGCGGGGTGCGCAATTCGTGCGCGGCCGAGGCGGCGAATTGCGAGCGCTGTCGGGCGAGCCGTTCGGTGTTCCAGACCAATGCCACGACGCACAGGCCGGCCACGCTGGCGGCGCCGGCGCCGGCCCAAAAGAGCTGCAAAAAACTGACCCAGTTGTGGCGGGCCTGCACATCCGCGGCGGCGAATTCCTTGGCGGCGCTGACGACGATGCACCAAGCGGGGTTTTCGAGACGGGCGACGGCCACATACGAGCCGGTGGCAGCGTTGGAGGTGAAGCGGGCGGGCAACACGGCATTCTTGAGAGTTTCCGCAACCGCTTCATTGGAGATGACAAATCCCTGCACGAGGACGCCCTCCGGCGTGGTGACATTGCGCAACGCAGCCAGGCTCGTCCCGTTGGAAGTCTGCAAGGAACACCACTGGAAATCGCCGACGCCGATGGACACTTCCCGTCGTCCGTCTCGCAAGTGAAATCCGTCATTGGCAAACGTGATTGCCGAATTGGTGCCGGATTTGATGTCCAAGTAAATCATGGCCGCCAGCGCATTCTGGATCCACGCATCCGCCTTCATGACTTCGACGTGCTGTTGCAGCAGCCCCTTTTGCAGGTACGCGACACAAGCCGAACCGCGGGCGGCGGCCTGCAAATCGCTTTGGATCGCGCGCTGCGTCGCGAGCCGGCGAAGGCCTTCGGCATCAATGTCCGTTTCGGGCAGCGTGGGCAGGGTGACGCGTCCGGACGGGTCGATTTGGAAGTAGGCGCGAATGAGCGGATCGGTCGGCCCCTGGGCCAGCGGCGAGGGCGTGACGGACGGGCCTTCAGACGCCCCCCTCGGGTCATGATAGAGCGATTGATATTGATAGAAGGGACGGGTCGACTCCGATTCCAGAAGGGCCTGGAGCCGATCCTGAAGACGGCGCGCCAATTGACGGGCGGTGTCGTTGGCGTCCCGGCGCGGAGGCAATTCGATTTGTTCGACCGTGCGCTGCACTTCGCGCGAGCCAACGATGTACCACGCGCCGCAGGGAACAACCAGTGCCACGATCGTCAAGACCAGCGCCAGCGTCGTGCGACTGCGCCAGAACTTCATGGTTGGCCCCAGGTGTAGCCGACTTGCTTGACGGAAACGATGATCGCGGGGTGGATGTGATCGCGCTCGACCTTCCTGCGGAGATGGTAAATGGTCACGTCGACCGTGCGGGTCTCCATGCCGGCGTTCGCCCCCCAGATTCGTTCGAGCAGTTCGCCGCGGGTGACCACCCGCGCCTTGTGCCGATAGAGCCAGCGCACGATGCCGACTTCGCGAGGTGTCAGACGGATGATCTTGTCGTCGCGGCGCGCCTCGCAATGGCCGAGGTCGAAGCGGCAGCCGTCGAGTTCGATGATTTCCGGCTCGGCGGGCGTGGACTGTGCGCGGCGGACCACCGCGGCAATGCGGGCGAGGAGCTCGCGCGCGCCGAACGGCTTGGTAACGTAGTCGTCCGCACCGACTTTCAGGCCGCGCACTTTGTCTTCCTCGGAGCCCTTGGCGGTCAACATGAGAATGGGCAGGTCGGGCCGGGCCAGGCGAAGACGGTGACAGACATCGATGCCGTCGAGCCTGGGGAGCATCACGTCAAGCAGTACGAGATCGAGTTCTGGATCCAGACCGCGCTTCGCGGCGTCGAGGCCGTCGGCCACAACATCGACCGTGTGGCCCGCGGCTTTGAGCAAGTCCGCCAGCCCATCCCGCAGCAGGAGATCATCTTCGACGACAAGGATTCTCATGGCGTTCCCAACGCTCAGTGTAATCCGCCGCGCGGGTGGGGAAAAGTAAAACCTATGTAAAAACTCGTGCGGCATGTACCATGGTAAAAGGGTATCCTGAGATGAAGAAGACGATTCGAGGCGCGACCTTGGAGATTGTTCAGGGAGACATCACCGTGTTGAACGTGGAGGCGATTGTGAATGCCGCGAACAAGTACCTCGCGCACGGTGGCGGGGTGGCTTTGGCCATCGTTCGGAAGGGCGGGTTGTCCATCCAGACGGAATCGGCGGCGCTCATTGCCCGGCGCGGGCCGCTCACGACCGGGGAGGCGGTGGTTACGGGTGGGGGCAAACTCCCCGCGAAGTTTGTCATTCACACCGTCGGCCCGGTGTGGAGCGAACACGATCCGCTGGAAGCCGACCGACTGTTGTGCCGGGCGGTGACGAGCAGTTTGACACTGGCCGAAGAACAGGGGCTGAAATCGATCGCGTTTCCGGCCATCAGCACCGGCATCTACGGATTCCCCATCGAGCGCGCCGCACCGCTGCTGCTCCAGGAAGCCAAACGCCACCTCGAAGGGGGGCCAGGCTTGGAGCGCGTTCTGTTCTGCCTGTATGACGACGCGAGCTATCGGGTTTTTGAATCGGCCTTCGCCAGTCTCTGAGCCGACTGGCGCACGGCGAAGTCGAGCAGGGAGGGACAGAGGCACCGCAACCAGATGGCCAGCTGCGCGGAAATTGTCAGTACGACCTGGCGTTTGTGCCGGGCGCATCCCCGAAGAATCGCTCGCGCGACCCGCGCGGGATGTTGTCCCTGGAACGGACTCAGGCGTACGGGACCGCCGTAGCGGTACATGTTTTCGAAGAACGGCGTGTCGGTGTACGCCGGCAGGACGGAGATGACCTCGATTCCTGTGCCGTGTAATTCGATCCGCAACGTATCGCTCAAGGCCAACAAGGCGAACTTGCTGGCGCAGTAGGCGCTGTTCCGTGCCGCGACCACCATGCTCAGCACGCTGCCGATATTGACGATCTGTCCGGCGCGCTGCTGGCGCATCTGCGGCAGCACCGCCTGAATGCAGCGGATGGGGCCGTAAAGGTTCACGTCCATGAGCGACCACACATCGTCGAGCGGCATGTCGGCGAAAGAGGCGCGCATCCCGACGCCGGCATTGTTCACCAGGATATCCACGCGGCCAAACTTCGCCATGGTGGTGGCCACCAGCCGCCGCACGTCTTCGTCGTTCGTCACGTCCGTGGGCACAACGAGGAACCGATCGCGCCACTGGGGATGTGCCTCGGCGAGTTCGCGCAATCTGGCCTCGGCTCGGGCGGCGAGAACGACGCGGGCGCCTTCGCGGGCGAACGCGAGCGCGGTTTCGCGGCCGATGCCGCTGGATGCGCCGGTGACGATGACGACCTTGTCTGGAAAGCGAGCGCCCATGTTGAAGTTGAATTCCCTTCTCTACCCAATGTGGCTATGGTACATGGGGGACGGTTAGGTTGGCAATGCTCAAGCCATGAACGACGATCCGGTCACTTCCCCGAAGTACGTGCTGGCCATCGACGATGAGCCCGAGATTCTAGAGATCATCCAGCGATGCCTGGAGGGCGAAGGGGTGCCCGTACTTACCGCTTTGGGGGCAAAGAATGGACTGGAAGCGTATGAGAAACGTCGGCGGGAGATCGGGTTGGTCCTGCTCGACTACGTCATGCCCGACATGACGGGCGATCTTGTGCTCGAGTGTCTCCAACGGGTCAATCCCGAGGTGCGCGTGATCCTGCTGACGGGCTGTGACGATCGGGTCGCCCGCAACATGTTCGAGGCCGGTTTGAGCGGTTACATCCGGAAGCCGTTTTACATCGACGATCTCCTGCAACGCGTCCGCGATGAATTGTCGCAGGTCTGACCGGAGGCGGGATAGGAGCACAAAATTCTTGGAAAGCCTGCAAAAGGAGGCGTAGATTGCGCCATGAGCAAAGGCGAACAGTCCGAAAATCTGGTCCAGGTGCACCACGCCCACGACGAATGGGAAGGGAGCATCATCGTCGGCTACCTGCGCGACAACGGCGTGGAAGCCACCCTGCGACAACCACCGTCGATGCCGCCATTCGATGCCGCCGAGAACCTGAGCGGCACGGAAAAAGTCAACGGTATCTTCGTACTCGAGCACGAAGCCGACAAGGCGCGCAACCTTCTGAAGGAGTTTCTGAACACGGTGACGGACGAACAGATCCTGGAGGACGCGGCTGGTCAGAAGCTGAAGCTCGACAAAGAGACCATTGGACGATTGCGTACCGCGACGCGGGAAGAACGCCAGACGTTTGTGTTCCTCGGGTGGACCGGAGCCGTGTTCCTCGGCGCGGCAGCGCTGCTGTGGGCCATCTGGCCCGAGTGGCTGAAAATCGGTCCGCCACCAGCGGCGCTTCGGTGGGTGGTGGTGATTCTGCTCGCCGTGGCGGCGGTGTTTGCCGGCAACTGGGCCAGCCGTCCGACCAAATGAAACTGGCCTGCAATATCGACCAACGCGGGCGCAAGGCGCGGCTGATCAGCGGCGCGATGGTCGTTTTATGCGGCGGGGCTTTGATTGTCACCGGCGTGATCACCGGATCGAAGACGCTACTGGTTGCAGGCATCTTCCTGGATGTCGCTGGCTCGTTCATGATTTTCGAAGGCGCTCGTGGCTGGTGCGCCCTTCGCGCCCTCGGCATCAAGACACCGATGTGATTGGAGTAGGTACGCAATTTGCCACGACGGCAAACCGATTCCAAGGCCCTTACCCGATCAATACACTTCGCCCAGCTCCCCGCGCTTCTTCCTCTCAAAATGACTCTCGGCGATGCCCCCTGGCCTGGAGTTAGAGGGTGGAGGGGATTGGGTGAGGTCGGGCAAGTCATCGGGGAACCGCATCCAGTCCACGAATAGATTCCTATCGCACTTCGCCAGCGACAGGAGCGTCCCAATCAGCCTTCGACGGAAGTCTTCGGCGTGCGGGTCGTCCAACACAAGCACATCTACCAAGAGTTTACCGTCGTCGTTGAGTGCTTCTATGCTACCGTTCTTGTGGACGCGTAGGCAGTCACCGAGCGCCACGGCGCAGGGGTCCGGGAGTATAAAATCACGCTTCTTGGCATTGCACGCGGGACAAAGGTAGAGCAAGTTGTCATAGTCGCATTTCAGATCTGGCCGAAGAACTTGGGGCTGGAAATGGTCGATTTGGTAACCGCCCCGCATGTCTCTCCAGCGTTCGCGCTCGAGACAGTAGACACATCGGAATGCGAATTCGTCACGTAGCCATTGACGGTATTTCTGATAATCTTTCCAGCCGCCGGGTCCGTGGCGACGAACGTGTGCCTCTCGCGGATAAGCAAATCATTCTGAGATCGAGCCTCTTTGTCTCCCATGACCTTCTGTGTCAACCGCTTCCACATTACCACACACCTGTGTGGTATCAAGCTATTTCGGAGCAGCAGCGCGGTTGCGAGCCCGTCCGTTACAACGACTGGCATTCGAATGAGATCGACAGCCTGGCTGACGCCGATCCGGCGGGAACGTCGATGCGGAATTCGTCGGCATAGAATTTTCCCGGCAGCCAACGTTTGACCGGCCAAACGCACTGTCCCAGTGGCTGGAATAGTGATCCGAATTGTCGGGGGTAGGATTGCCCGTCCTGAAGTTGAACGCGACATCGGACCGCCAGATCCACGTCCACGGGAGAGGCGACGGAACTGAACATGGTCACGCGAATGTGGTCGTGCGGATCGGCGTCATTTGCCGTCAGCAGGGTCGCGGCGTATCCATCGAACATCACCCCTTTCCCCAGTTCCGCGGACTGGCGGATGATTCCCGGAGGCAGGGCATCTCGCTCCACCAATGGGCGGGGATCGATGGGTTGCCCGAGTCGGGAGTACAGCAAGACATTGTCTTCCGCATCCACCAAGCGCAATTGCGGCTGGGATTCGGCTTGTCGTTGGATCGCGCGAAGGGTCTTCAGCCAGTTGAGACTGGTGGTGGCTCTCCATGAATCGCTCATATCCAGCAGCACGTAATCGATCGGTTGCGGCAGGGGCGGATTGATGTACAGATACTTCTGGGTAATGAAATGGGCGGCGGCGCGCTGGGTGGCGAACAAAGAACCCTGTCGGTCAATGCGCTGGGCGATCTGCTGCAGGATTTGGGGTCGATCCGACGGCAGCGGCGGCGGCGCCATTGTGGCTTTGCTCCAGAAGACGTTGCCAAAAAACACGGATAGTAAGATCCCGGCAACGGTCGCACCGGATAGCGCGGCGCGTTGTCGCGGATGGGCGTCGCGGGACAACGCCGCGGCCAGCGCCCAGAACACCACGGGGAACAGCGCCAGTTGATACCAGTAGCGAATGGACTTGAGGGCGGGGTCGAGGCAATCGAACAGAAAGACCAGCGATCCCACCAACAGCACCGAGGGCTTCCGCAATGGCACGAATAACAGCGGCGACAACAGCAGGGCGGCGAAATAGAAGGTCGACGGCGCGAACAGGTTTCCCCAAAATGCCCGAGGGCTAGTGAACGGGGAAAAAAGGATTTCTGTATGGCTCTCCCCGATGGCGGGGAAGTGGCCCAGCGGCACGTACGGCTGATGAGTGATCGCCGGGATAATCACCGCCGTGATGATCAGGAAGTAGGTGAAGGCCGCGGCGGCGATGATCAGACCGAGCTTGCGGCGTCCACCAAACAGTGTCAAGTAGATGCCGAACGTTCCGATCGGGATGGCGGCTTCCTCTTTGATCAGAATCGCCCACACGGCCAACAGCAATGCCGCGCCAGGGCGTTGGTCGAGCCAGAATGCCAGCGCCAGGAAGTACAACGGCAGGCAGAAGTTCCCACAATGAAATCCGTACGAGCCGCTATAGATGAACTGAGAGACTGGCGGAAACACCAGCCAGGTCAGCACGAGCAGCAGCGCGGCGGGCTTGTCCTGGAGCAGCTTGTGGCCGATCCAATAAATCGGCACCGTGCAGGCCATGACGGCCAGAAGCTGGAGCAGGATGGTCACCTTCAGGCCCGGCCAGAGAAACCAAAGCGGGACGAATGGCAAAAATCCCGGCTGGAAATGGTCGGAGAACAGCGGCAGGTCGGGGTTGGCCCGCAAGAACAATTCACGCGGATTGAAAAGCGTGTTGAACATGACGCGGGCGGCCGCGCCGCAATCGGCGTAGCCGAGTTGTAGATGGCTGAAGTAATGGACCTGCTGTACCGCGTAATAGACGGACAAACCGGCCGCGGCAAGAGCGACGGTCATCGCCATCAACCTTATCGACTTCGGCTCGTCATCGTACCCAGCGGACCCCAAAGACAAATGCCGCTCCGGGGCCGGCGTCGGCCGGCTGCGCAACCCAAGCACGATTGTCCAACCGCACGCGGCGCAAAACAGGATTGGGTCGAGGCATTGGGCGGGCAACCCCAGCCATCGTTTTGCCAGGACAAAACACGCGGCGGCTGTCGCCACGAGCGCGGCACCGGCCCACCGTCGGCAGTCCTCCGGTCGCTGACCCAATGCAAGCAGCAGGACAACCGTCACGGCAATACCCGCCAGCATCCAAGCGTTTTCCAAATTGCCGGGGATATCGGGCAACGCCCAATAAAGTTCCGGAGAATAATTACTTTGGAGCAGCACCCAAGAGGCGGCGAGGCAGAGCGTTGCCATGACCGCCAGTATCAGAAACCAGGTGTAGCGAAACGCCGAGGGCATCGTATCTCTTCAGAAAGGCCGACGAACAGGCCCGACAACGGGTCATGCTACCGTTCCGCTGTCCCCCGGCACAAGACCGAAAGCAGACCGTTGAACCTGTGGAAAACCCGGCGCGCCCTGCCGACGGCTTACACCTTGCCGCGGAAGTACTCGATGGTTTGGCGGAGGCCGTCTTCGAGTTTTACCTTGGGTTCCCAGCCGAGCAGTTTCCTGGCGCGGGTGATGTCGGGGCGGCGCTGCTTGGGGTCGTCCACGGGCAAGGGTTCGTAGACGATCTTACTTTTGCTGCCGGTGAGGTTGATGATGAGTTTCGCGAAATCGAGGATCGTGAACTCGGTCGGATTGCCGATGTTGACGGGTTCGTGAAAATCGGATTGCGAGAGGCGGAAAATGCCGTCGATGAGGTCGCTGCAATAGCAAAAGCTGCGGGTTTGTTGGCCTTCGCCGAACACGGTGAGAGGTTCGCCACGCAACGCCTGGCCGATGAAGGCGGGGACGACGCGGCCGTCGTTGAGGCGCATGCGTGGGCCGTAGGTGTTGAAGATGCGGACGATGTGGGTATCGACCTTGTGGTAGCGATGGTAGGCCATGGCCATGGCTTCGGCGAAACGTTTGGCTTCGTCGTAGACGCCGCGCGGGCCGATGGGGTTGACGTTGCCCCAGTAGGTTTCGGATTGCGGATGTTCGAGCGGGTCGCCGTAGCATTCGGAGGTGGAGGCGAGGAGGAACCTGGCGCCTTTGGCCTTGGCGAGGCCGAGGGCGTTGTGCGTGCCGAGCGAACCGACCTTGAGCGTCTGGATCGGGAGTTGGAGATAATCGATGGGGCTGGCCGGTGATGCGAAATGAAAGACGTAGTCGACGCGGCCGGCGAGGTAGATGAATTGCGTGACGTTATGGCGGATGAACTCGAAGTTCTGGTTACCGGCGAGATGGGCGATGTTGTCGGTGTTGCCCGTAATGAGATTGTCAATGGCGATGACGTGATGGCCTTCGGCGAGGAGACGGTCGACAAGATGGGAGCCGAGGAAGCCGGCGCCGCCGGTGACAAGGGTGACGGGAGCGGAGGTGGTTGGTGTCATGCGCCTGAGTGATTGGCAGAATTTGCGCCATCGGGCAACAAAAATCCGCCTTCGCCAAGGCTTCCTCCGTCGGCAAGGCTTCCGCCGTCGCTGGATTTGATGGGTGTAGTCATGTATGCTGGATATGAGGATTTCCCCAGACCCGAGGCGTTTTGATCGTCGAGATTGCGAAGGGCAACGGTTGAATTGTCTTTGTTTTGGGCAGTCGGGAACCATCGAGGAAAGGAACAGAACCATGAGCAAGATGCAGAAGAAGAACTTGTCCCAGCCGGACGAAAAGCGAGCCTTCGACAAAGGCCAGGTGGAAACCGTATCCCTGTGTGGCGTGACCTTTGGTCGGGCGACGTTGCAGCCGGGTTGGACATGGTCGACCTGCGTAAAACCCCTGGTGAAAACCAAGAGTTGTGAGGTAAGCCATCTGCAATATCATGTGTCGGGACGACTGCATGTGGTGATGGATGATGGATCGCAGGCCGAATTCGGGCCGGGGGAAGTGTCTTTTCTTCCGCCGGGGCATGATGCCCGGGTTGTGGGCAATGAACCGGTCGTTGTCATCGACATCAGCGGGATGGAGGATTACGCCAAGAAGAAGTGAGGTTGTCCAAGGCTACAATCCTGTTAGCGATCTGCGTTCGCAGCACCAAATCAATCCCCCCACAGACTCGCCCGCCGTCCCGCCCGGTTCGCGGCTCAACCAACCCCATCCCCGTCTGCGCTCGGGTTTCGCCCCCCTGCGTCGGGGATGGACAAACTCAGAACCCTGGTGCAACCTCGACAACAGCCTCGGACCAGCACAGCCGCTGGCTCGAAAAGAGTGGTCCGGTCAACTGGACTTTCCCGCAGCGAGGTTTGTGTTGCCTCGGCATCGAAGGCGAGTCTCTGCTATCCGTGCACCCACTTCCACATTCTGATGTACCAGGGAGGCGTCGGCTCAGGCTTCGGTTCGGGGGGCGGTGGCGGCGGTGGTCGTGATGGCTGCACTTTGGCCACAGTTTGCTTCGGTGGCTCATTTGACTTGACGAGAGTTGGTTGCTGCGCCTTCGAAAGTTTTTGGATTCTGGATTGGACATCAGAAATCTTTTTATCCAGAGAGGCCAGCGTGCCGTGTCCCCGGTTAACCTGGTGTTGCGCGGAATCCACACGGCTCTCTGCATCTGGCCGTCCTGGATTGGGAATTATCTGAAACACGGGGTTTCCCCGGTCGTCCTTCATTTGTGCTTTGGTGGCGGGGTCGTACCTCGGCTCCGTTGTGTCTTTAAGGCTTGCAAGTTGCGTCTGCGCGGCGGTCAGTTGTCCTTCTGCCACCCTGAGATCTTCAGCGGCCTTCTTGCGCTCGATTTGCAGACTGGCCAGTTGATTCGTGAGCGTCGGAAGATCGTCTTGCGGCACTTCAACTTGTGGCGGCTTCTGCGAGGCCTCCGGTTGCGTCCGCTTTTCAACTCGTGCCGGCTTCTGCGGAGCCTGCGCTTGCGTCCGCTTTTCTTCTCGTGGCTGCTTCTGCGAAGCCTCCGGTTGCGTCCGCTTTTCTTCAGGGGTCATCCATTGATTGGCAAACTTGACCTTGCCGCTCTCCACGTTGGACGACTCTGTTCGCCAGTCAGCAATGCGCTTGTTTATGTCCGCTGCAAAACTGGAGTTTGTATAGGTTGCCTGAAATTTCTGAAAGGCAGCGATCCCCGCGGCGTATTGGTTGCGCGTGAGCTCGTGATTCGGATTGAGCGTATATTTCGACAGGGCTTCGTAAGCCGCTTTTTCCTGCTGCTGTTCAAGATTCTCTCGAACAATAGACTGAATATCCGTCTTGAGCACCTGACGCTTTGTAATAATCGAACCGTGGTACAAGGACACCTCGACTTCGACCTGAGTGTCCGTTTCGGAGAGAATTCTACCCTGCAGCACCTCGCCAGAGTTTAGGGTTACGGTGTCGGCCTTGAGCGGTGCCGGGGTGCAAACGAAGAGTACGCAGACAAGAGCCGGAAGCAAACACATGAACGAAGTTCTGGCCCTCAGGGCACTCAAATTGTTCTGGGCATCGGCATTCATTGCGGAATTCTTACCGAGTTCTCTCAAGTGGACTTGTAGCAATGGAGGCTGTACTACTGCAACACCTTTTTGCTGGCTCACAGGCGGACGCGCCCTTTGTTCTGAACGTTCCAGCCGCAAGTGTTCTGTCGGCCGCCTGTGGCGTTGCGCCTGAAAGCAACCAACCTACTGGGGTGTGACTCGAACCGCGCCCGCCACCTCGGGAACGACAGCCGGTTTCCCCTCATAGACTTTGACCGGGCCCGTGATCGCCACGACCCATCCTGGCCGTAGTTCTGTGAAAGCCAGTCCAACCAGGGCCTTCTCCCCGAGCACGACCGGGATCTCACCAGTCCAGTCCTGAACCTTTAGACGCCAACTTTTGCCAGCGGTCTTAAAGTCAGAGACGGTACCCGAAATGATCACGGCGCGGTCAACCCAATCCGCGCTGATCTTGCCGATGACGGTCTCGGTAGACGGAACCTGCGGGGCGGGTGTGGCTACGGGTGTAGCTGTGGCCGCAGGTGTGACTGTGGCCGCAGGTGTGACTGTGGCTCCGCGTGTGGCCGTGGCAACAGGTGTGATGTTTGTGGTGGCACCCGCAACGCCGCTGACGACTTCCAGTGCGTTCGGGTCACGGATGCGCAGTTGGAGCCGATCCCTGTACGAGCCGACGGTGGCCTTGACGCGGACAACGTTTCCCACCTTCACCTTTGAGCCGAGTTGGGCCTGCATGTCTGGCCAGTAGATGAGCGAGACGGTGGCACCGCCTTGCGCGAGTGTGACGTAATAGGGCGCACCGTTCTGCGGTTCGTTGACGGCCGAGATGACGGCTTGGACGATGACTTCCTGGTTCTGTAATGACTTGTTGATGCCGGCGATGGGCGTGAGAGGTTCTTCACTCGCCACAGCGGGCGTTGGGCCGATTGTGCTCGCACAAAGGATGGCGACAACAATGGGCAGGACCCACCGGTATCCGGACTTTTCGGCAGCGAGCCCGATCGGTGAAGCAAGGCGATCAGACGTTCTCATCGAGTATCTCCCCCTCTCCCGTTACTGGCTGCGAAGATCATTCCCACCAGTACGCTTGATTGTTGCAGAGTCTGTTTCCGTCGGCATCCACTGGATCTTCCGTGTGTTGTCACTTCAACATCGACCAAAGCGTTTGTTTACGGAGTTGGATTATATCTCGTGGGCGGCGACTTGTGAAGCACATCCGGAAATGTGGGTTCAGACAGCCGCATCCTTCCTCGGCCCTGGCGATCCAGACGACCGACAAAATCATTGCGGCAATGAGTGGGACCGCCTTCTTCACAAACCCTCGATGGTTGGTGATGCTGGTTCGACGGCATCCTTTCTCCATCCGGTTCAACAAACCAGGTCTGAAGTGTTGCGAGTTTTGAGGCGTTTTCAATTTGTGTGGGGCGGAAACTCGCAACAGATCGTGTTCGATTCTGTTGCCAGTTTAGTTCCGTGTTGGCTGCTACCCCCGTACCCCTTCTGATCGAAAGCAGGGTCTGACCGGGGTTCCCCAGCCCTAAATCCCATGCAGTCCTGTCAGGGTGGCATGGCGGACGGGTACGAGAAAGAAAGCCGGCCCCGCCGTTACCGCTTAGGTCTCTTGGACTGTCTCTTACCCCAGTGGATCGTCTCATAATTCGCAGCATATTGCTTCGCCTTGAACGGACGACGTTTTGAGCCCTTGCCTGTCTGTCGGCTCTCCATCTTGCCTGCCGGTTTGCTCTCCGCCTTGTCAACGGGCTTGGTCTCCGCCGGGCCTGCGGGTTTGGTCTCTGGGTTACTCATGGTATGGCAATCCGTCCTCGTCTTTCGGCACGATTAGAGCTAAAATGGTGTCATGAACCCCACCGAAAGACAATATCGGAACCATAAGATTGTCATACGGGACGAGATTGAATTTGCATCCGATGGCGTCAAGGGGAAGTCAGATAAACAGCCGGTTACCAAGAGGATAATCGAAGTTGACGGCGTAGACGTAACCAGCCGTTGCCGTGTGTCAAATACGGATGAAGAGAAAACTGAGGCAGCCAAGCGGTTTATTGATCGGCTATACCCCAAAGGGAAGTCCGAATCGTAGGGGCGAGGTCGAGTTCTCTGGTTCTCATCCTGGGCGGTCGCAGGTCGAACGGGGTCAGGCGGGGAACTGGCGGCGGGATGCGGCGGGGGGATGGGCGGCGTGATTAATCGTTGCTTTTTAGGCGGAATACCCTAATCTCAGCCACGTTCGCAAATTGGAGGAACTTACAGACATGGCAACGAAACTATACGTGGGCAACCTCTCACCCAACACGACGGAATCCCAGATTCTCGACCTGTTCAAGCAGTCGGGCAATGTCGTCAGTTGCACCCTCATCACGGACAAGGCCACCGGCAAGTCCAAAGGATTTGGCTTTGTGGAGATGGGCTCGGAGGCAGAGGGCGCCAAAGCGATGGCGGATTGCAATGGCAAGGAACTGGATGGTCGGGCACTGAAGGTCAACGAAGCCAAGCCCCGTAAAGCATAAACCCGTGGCGGGTTCGGGGGCCGCAACGGACGGTGATCGTCCTCGGGGCGGGGATCAGGCGGCGAGAACAACCAAAAGAGGGCTCGACGCTCAACTCCCCATTGTCAAATCTGCGGAGCCGTCAGGGTCGGCGTCTCGGCATTCTGTCGCCCCAATGGGAGGATCGTTCGACTCCCCACTGGAGTCTGGTTGAACTTAATCACTTCGTTTAGGGCGTCACAAAACTGTTCCAGGCCCGTTGTGGGGATGATGATTGAGTTGCGGCGTCCACTGCGAACCTCTTCGGTAATCCGCAAGAAAGTTCCTTGCGAATTTTCTTTCAGTTCAAATGTGAACTGCTTCCGCTCGATTTGAAGATGGGCGGCGTGTAATTGGGTATCCATAGCCGACACGTAGCCTTTTCGAATGACACCGGTCAATTCTGGCAATTCCTCCTTGTCCTCAATCCCGGGCAGGAAACTACGCCCAATCGCAGGAATAGCAACTGATTTTTATGGCAGTTCTGGCGGCGGGGATCGGGGCGGCAAAAACAGTTTGCGAAATGATTAGGTTGTTTTCAGATCAGGCTTATATTGGCGAACCGAGAAGGGGGAAGATGCCGGGCGGGCTCTCGGAGCACCCAGCAGGACAGACGGAGGAATGGTGTATGAAGTTCAATCGTCCCACCGAGGAACAAATTCGCAGCCGAGCCTATGAGATTTTCGTTCAGTCTGGCAGCCAGCCGGGGCATGACCTGGACAATTGGCTGCAAGCTGAATACGAACTGATGCAGTGGCCTCTCGGCAGAATTGCCCGGGCACTGAAAGCCACCAAAGATCGACGCCATGAAGACCGCCCCCGTGGCAGTTTTGTCGCCGGTGGTGGCGGCAGACGGGATGACCGCAGAAGCCGAGATTGATTCGGCACCGACATCGTGATTGTCGGGAAGGCCGTTCCGTCTGGGCGGGACGCCTTGGTTCTTGCTGGGCACTCTCAGTCAACGGCAAACCGAAGCGTCACTCAGGCAAAAAAGATATTCTGCGATATCGCTGGCTAATTCCTGAATGAGGCTTATATTTGTAGAAGTCTCAGAGAGTTCGTTCTCTCCGACCAAGGCCGACAACGATGCGGCACAATAGGCAGCACCACCTACCTTCGCCCGTCGCTGCTGGAGGAGAAGATTGTGTCAGTCAAAAGCATAAGCAGTTGGAAGTTCAACCGGTTTCTTCCCACCCGTAATCATCTGGGGACTGTCATCGGCAAAGAGGTCAAATGGTATGCTGATGATCCAGAGAACAGCATCGGCACAATCGCATTCAGCAAGGAGGAGAGGGGCTGGAATTACGCCATCTTGAGGCGGGACTGGATGGGCGACTTCCAGGTCTGCAACCTGAAGACGAATTTTCGGAACTCCCGGACAGCAAGTGTTGATTGTGTACTGGCGATGAAAAAGGCGGAGAAAAGCGGACAGCGGACTCTCTCCGAAATAACCGATGGGTAGGAGCATGATCGAAACCACGGTCGGCAATCAAAGGCGTCTTCCAGATCCAGAAATATGTCGGACCAGGTATCTGGCGAAATCTCTCCCCTTCCCCGATTGCCTGATGAAGAACCCCGACGCTTGCGGGTCAGCATTACGTTTTGGTTTGGGCGTCCTTTGCACCCATCCTGATCGGCGTAGGTTCGAGAAAGCGGCTCAGATGGGGAATCGTCAACGTCCGTAGCGCGCCGCCAATTGCCGGTCGAGCAAATAGCCCGCGAGGTTAGTGCCAGTTCCTGTCGATGCCCCGGGCTTACAATTTTTTCCCGACACGGCCTCCAACACCCGGTTCTTCAGCAGCAACTCCGCCAGCATCTTCTTGAGTTCGGTGTTCTCTCGTTCCAATTCCTTCAGCCGCCGAGCGTCATTGATCTCCAACTGTCCGAGTTGCTGCTTCCAACGGCGGAAGGTCACTTCGGAGATGTTGTGCTCCCGACTGACTTCCAGGATCGCTTTGCCCCCATCAGCTTCCCACGGGTTTTATCTTCCGTCGTATGCCTCAGCAACAGAAAGACTTGCTCTGGTTGGACAGGACCTGATCGGACCCGTCATGACCATGCTTTTTTACGATCTTTTTCCGGTGCGGCTCCTCAATTTAATTACCGCCCGCCGTTCCCCGAGGGCTATAGATACGCAGTATAGCTCGGAGTATCCGAGGACAGTGCCCATGGATTGAGCGCTTCCTCGAAGCCGCCGAGCCCGGGATCAGCTTCCCGACTTGAACGAAGAGGAACAAGCAACATGGAAGCAGTGTGTCTTTACAGACTGAGATGGAACGCAACCACGGGTTTCGCTACGTGTATCAACTGGCTGCCGCTCGCGGGCCTGCCTGCTGTGTCTGGCTGCCGATTTGGCTCTTCGATGGCTCGGGCAACACCAACCTCCGAGTAAGAAAGGGCTCGCTCATGGCAACAATTGCGAAAGGCACACACAATGAACAAGGTCATGATCCTCGCAGTGCTTAGCGTGGCGCTCAGCCGTTGAACACCGACCGTTACAACACCAAGGCCGAATTCCGCGGGGCAACTCCCGGGGAAACCGAATGGCACCAGTGAAATAGGAGAGCGCCGTCGCGCGAGCCGCACCAGCGGCTCGCCGATGGAAAAACCATATGAAACAAATAAGAACCAATCAATGGACCCTGGTGCTCGCGGCTTGCGGTATCGTCGGCCTTGCCACGGTGGCGCAGGCGGATTCCGGAAGCAATGCCCCGGCGGCAAGCGCGGCAGCGGCGGCAACGAATGCGCCTGCCGCAACGGCAGCGGCTCCTGCGTCGCAGCCTTATGGGAAAAAGGCCAACGCGGGTTTTCTCAGGAGGCTGAATGAGGCGTTCTTCGAGCAATTCTCAACGCCCTGTTATTCGCCGCCCGACACCAACGCGCCAGCAGCGCCAACGCGACGGATTGGCAACCCGCCCTTTGATTCGCCGCCCTATCCGGACGGCGATTGGCAGATCGGCGGAGGTCCGAACGTCATCGGCGACCCCGGCGCCCTGCGAGACAGTCCCTACCCGCTGATGCAGGCCATCTATGACGGCCCGG
>JBEKUF010000051.1:0-19875 GCA_049515295.1 Verrucomicrobiia bacterium
GCCGTGCGAATCGCCGGGCCAATCGCCGTTCCTCCACGCGGTATGATGTGCGGATCGGCGTCCTTCAACGTCAGTCGGAATGCCTCGTAGTCCACCGTCAACGGGCATTGGACGAACGCCGTTCCCGAGAACGCAATCAGGCCGATGCGGTCGCCCCGAAGCTTCTCCAGCAGATCCTGGACGGCGTACTTCGCCTGGCCCAACCGATTGGGTCGCACGTCCTCGGTCAGCATGCTCTTCGACACATCGAGCAACACAAAGATGTCGACGCCTTTGTGTTTCACCTCGCGCCACTCGAAACCCCAACGCGGCTGGGTCAACGCCAGTGCCGCGAGGGTGATCGCAGTAACGATCAGTACCGCCTTCCACCGCCGTGCCGCCGGGCGCACCGAGTCCGCCAGCCGTTGCGCGAGCGGCGGGGACGCGAACCGTTCCAATGCCCGCCGCCGCGCGCGGAACGCCCAGACCAGAAACAACCCCAACACCGGCGCCAGTGCCAGCAGCCAGAACAATTGTGGATTGCCGAAATGCATTACGGCAACCTCCGTAGTCGCGTGTGTTCCAAGGTGACGGCCAAGACCAGACATCCCAGTCCCGGTGTCAAAAACCAGGGGAACAATTCCTGCCAGTCTTCATACGCGACCGTTTCGACCTTCTGCTTTTCCATCGCGTCGATCTGCGCATAGGTCTTCTTCAGCGCAGCCGTGTCCGCCGCGCGAAAATACTGTCCGCCCGTTGCCGCCGCGATCTGTTTCAGCAGGTCTTCGTCGAGATCGGCCTCAATCTGCTGATATCCCATCAGGTTACCTGCGCGATCATAGACCGGCATGGGGGCGAGTCCCTGCGATCCCGCGCCGACCGTGTACACGCGCACATTGAATTCTTTGGCGGCCTTCGCCGCTTCGAGGGCGGGTGGGTTCTTGACGTTTTCACCGCCATCGGTCAACAACACAATGACCTTGCTCTTGGCGTTGGTGTCGCGGAGGCGGTTGACTCCGGTGCCGATACCTGCGCCGATGGCCGTGTTGCCCTCGACCAAACCGATGCGGACACGGTCGAGATTCCGCTCGAGCCAATCGTGGTCGAGCGTGAGCGGGCTGGCCACATAGGCGTGCGTGCCAAACACGACCATCCCGATTCGATCATTGGGGCGGGCGCGGATAAATTCGCGCACCACGTCCTTCACCGCATCGATCCGAGATTCGGGTTGCCCGCCCTTCTTGTAATCCATCGCCTGCATACTGCCGGAAATATCGATGACCAGAACGATGTCGATGCCCTCGGTCTTGATCTTGCTTTCGCTGCGGCCCAATTGCGGACGCGCCAGCGCGACGATGAACAGCACCAGCGTCGCCCCACGCAATAGCAACAGCAGCGATGGACCGAGAGTCGCCCAAAACGATGACAACGAGCGCGCCGTCGCGACTGAAGAGAACTTCAAGCCGCCACGCTGGACGGACCGGCGTTCCCACCACAGCCACAGCGGCAATACGAACAACAATACCAACGACCATGGACCGGCGAACTTCATGCCGTCGCGACCTCTGGAGGGCGGGGCTCCTGCCGAGCCGTTACTTCGTCACCGCGGTTCGCCGGGAGGCTCACCCTCCCACCCGACTCCTCTATAAACTTTTCGGCGGCACCCAGGGCGCGTTTCATGTCCTCCACGCCCGGCTGAAACCTCGCAAACTTGACGAGGTCGGCTTCCTGCAAAAACGAGCTGAGTAGTTCGCGGTGTTCCGCGGAAAGAGAATGATCGCGAGACACCTCAAAGAGAAACTCTTCTGTGGTGCGCTCGGGCGCCCGCAGCCTCATTTGCCCCTCGAGATATTGACGAACGATGTCCGACAACCGCGTGTAAAACTCTCCCACCGGTGGGTTCTCCTCGCGCAGCCGTCGCAGTTCCCGAATCGCCACCTCATAAGGCGTAGGAGGCGGTGCCACAAAAGCGGAAACGCCCGGCTGCCGCCGTTTCCAGAGCCACAAGGCCACCGCCGCCACGAGAGCCAACAACAGCCACAACCACCACCACCCGTGGGGCAGCGGAACGAGTCCTTTGATATCGCGAATGTCTTCCATCAGATCCGTCGCTCGCGCATGCTGAAAAATTGGATCAATGGCAGCACGTAATCCGCATCCGAGCGGATTTCCACCTGGTCCACGCTCGCCGACCGCAACAATCGGCGCAACGCCTCCAATCGTTCCCGCGCTTTCGCCGCAAACTCTTCGCGGACTTTCCGGTCGAATGTATCGACCAACGCCCGCTCGCCGGTCTCAGCGTCGCGCAACTCGACCAGCCCCACCGCGGGCAATTCTTGTTCACGCGGGTCGCGCAGGCTCAACGCGATCACATCGTGGCGTTTGCTGGCCACGCGCAGTTTCTTGCGGACCGATTCCTCGTCGGCCACTTGAAAATCCGACACCACAAACGTCACGGCCCGTCGCGGCTGGACGCGGTTGTGGTAATCGAGCGCCTGTTGGAGATCCGTCCCGCGGCCCTGCGGCTGAAACGCAAGAATCTCGCGCACGACGCGGAGCACGTGCCGGCGCCCCTTCTTCGGCGGGACAAATTTCTCAATCTGGTCGGTGAACATGATGAGGCCGACCTTGTCGTTGTTGCGAATGGCCGAGAATGCGAGCACGGCGGCCAATTCCGCTGCCAGCTCGTTCTTCGTCTGTCGTACGCTGCCGAATTGCCCCGACGCACTTACGTCCACCACCAGCATCACGGTCAACTCGCGCTCTTCCGTAAACTTCTTGATGAACGGATGTCCGAACCGCGCTGTGACGTTCCAGTCAATGGACCGCACTTCGTCGCCGGGCAGGTATTCGCGGACCTCTTCGAATTCCATGCCGCGGCCCTTAAAGACAGAATGGTACTGGCCGCCCAGGACATCCGTGACCTCACGGTTCGTGCGGATTTCAATCTGTCGGACTTTTTTGAAAATCTCCCGTGGAATCATTTTCAGTTGTCGCGGCGTTTTGCCGAAGCGCGGCTACATCACGGCACCGGGACCTCATCAAATATCCTCTTGATCACATCCTCGCTGGTCATTTCCTCGGCTTCGGCTTCGTAGCTGACAATCACGCGATGACGCAGCACATCCATCCCAATGTTTTTCACGTCCTGGGGCGTGACGTAGCCGCGGCCCTGGAGAAACGCGTAGGCTTTGGCGGCAAGCGTCAGATAAATCGTCGCGCGCGGCGACGCGCCGTATTGGATGAGCCGGGCCACGTCGATCTTGTACTCGTTCGGTTCGCGCGTCGCATGGACCAGATCCACGATGTAGTTCTTGATCTTCTCATCCATGTACACCGCGTCCACCACCTTGCGCGCCTTGAGGATTTGGTCGGGCGTGACCACGGGTTGCGTGACGATCTGTTTGCCCGTTTCAGCCATACGATCCAGGATCTCGCGCTCTTCCGGTTTGCTCGGGTACTGGATCGAGAGCTTGAGCATGAACCGGTCGACCTGCGCCTCGGGCAACGGATAGGTGCCCTCCTGCTCGATCGGGTTCTGAGTCGCCAGCACCAGAAACGGCTCGGGCAGTTTGAACGTCTGGTCGCCAATCGTGACCTGACGCTCCTGCATCGCTTCCAGCAACGCGCTCTGCACCTTGGCCGGCGCGCGGTTGATCTCGTCGGCCAAAATAAGGTTGGCAAATATCGGTCCCTTCTTGATGCGGAACTCGCCATCTTTGGGATTGTAGATCAGCGTGCCGATTACGTCCGCCGGCAACAGATCGGGGGTAAACTGGATCCGATGGAACGTCGTCTGGATCGCCGCTGATAGCGTCTTCACCGACAACGTCTTGGCCAGCCCCGGCACGCCTTCGAGCAGGACGTGACCGTCCGCCAGCAATCCTATCAGCAATCGTTCAATGAGATACTTTTGCCCGACAATGACCTTGCTGATCTCGCCGACCAGCGTTCGCACAAATTCACTCTCGCGTTTGACCTGTTCGTTAATCGCTGCAATGCCTTGTTCCATTGTTTTATCCTCTTGAGGTTTACAACCCAGAAGCAACCATTTTGACAAGGGTTGCGGCACCCACGTTCAATTCTAGCAAACCCGTCAAGTCCCTGACGGGTCGAAGGTTATGCATTGAGATCAAGCGAATGAGATCTGCTGGTTGCCGGCATCCACACTGGGGGCTCTTCCAGTCGTCGAAGCAGGACGCAGATCTGCAGCCCGGCATCACGAAGTGTAAGAACCGCTGGATTTGCCGTCAACAAGTCCGCCCGCCCGCCTGTCGCGCCCGACCATGACCTCGATAGCTATTCCTCGAAGCACTTGCGGTCGCGGAGGCAGGTGCGGACGTGGGGGGGCTGGTCGTCTGGGCCGGTTTTGCTCAAGGTGCGGTTGCACCAATAGAACGCTCCCGCATCCGGTTCGGCGCTCTCGGCCAGTGCTTCAGCTTCGTGTTCGGGGATGAACATTTTCTTGGTGCGAAGACATTTGCAGACCGTCGGGTTCGTGTTCATCGTTCACCCCACAAGCTGTTTGAGCGTCCGGCGGATGAGGGCTTGGGCAATGGGCACCTTGTACCCATTGTGGTCCAGCGCCACGGCGTCTTTCAGGATGATTTCGGACGCGTGCGTTGCCACATCGTCGCTGAGTTCCTTGCCTTCGAGATAATCATGCGCCGCCGGGACCTGATACGGAACCGGCGCGACCGCGCCGAGCACCACGCGGACCTTGCTGAGCTTGTTGCCATCGACTTTGGCCGCCGCGGCGCAACTGACCAACGCCCAGTCGAAGCTCGCCTTCTCGCTGATCTGCTTGTACGCGCAGGTACGGCCATCATCCGGAATTTGCACGCGAAGAATCAAGTCCGTTGGGCCCAACGAATGATGCGCCTCGGGATTGTCCCACGCTTTCGCGTAGAAATCGGGAACCGTCAGCGCGACCTCGTCCTTCCCGCGGCGGACAATCACCTTCGCGTCGAGCGCAGCCAGGGCAATTGCCAGGTTTGACACGACCGGGCTGATGCACGGGTTGCCAGTGAACAAGCTGTGATACCGGTTCTCGCCTTGCCGCGCGTAGCAGGTATTGCCACCCCGTTTCAAGCATTGAATGTCACGGTGCCGGTAATACCAACAGCGCGAATGTTGTGCCAGATTGCCACCAACGGTGGCGACATTGCGAATCTGTGGCGAACCAACCTCCGCGGCGGCCTGTTGGAGGCCGGGAAACACGCGCTTCAATTCGCCATGTTGCTCGATTTCGGAAATGGTGACGTTGGCGCCAATCGTCCAGATCTTTCCCGGCGTAACGGCACGCGTCGCTGGCAATTTCTTCACATCCACCAACACCCGCGGGCTGGCAATGTATTCTTTCATCTCGCCGAGCATGTCGATGCCGCCCGCCAAAAATCGGCCGTGGTCGGTCACCAGGGAGACGGCGCTGTCCACCGTGTGGGGCGAGACGTACTGGAATGAGTTCAAACCGAACCTCCCGGCTTGGCGGCTTTGCCGAGCGCCGCGAGGACACGGGCGGGCGTGATCGGCAGGCTGCTGACGCGGACACCGAGCGCGTTGGCAACCGCATTGGCAACGGCCGACGCGGTCGGGATCGTGCACGGTTCGCCCACGCCAATGACACCGCGCTCGGGCATTTCCATGAGAATAATTTCGATGTCCGGCACATCGGCGAAATTGGGCAGCTTGTACGTTTCGAGATTCGGGTTGAGCACGAAGCCGGTGGTGGAGTCCATGACGCGTTCCTCGTAGAGCGCATAGCCCAGGCCCATGATGATCCCGCCCTGAATCTGCGTTTCGCACGTCAGTTTGTTGACGACGAGTCCGCAATCCTGCACGCACAGGATCTTGCGGGCTTTCACAAAGCCGGTTTCGGTATCGACCTCGACCTCGGCAAATTGAACGCCGCCCACGCCGCGCGAAGAAAGTCCCTCGCGCCATTCGCCATGGGCCGTGAGTGGATTGACGCCGAGCTTCTTGCAAGCACCCGCCCAATTCGCGCCTCGCGCATCCGCGATGCCCGCGGTTTCCTGCAATTTCTGCAGCGCGTTGGTGCACGCATCGAAAATCGCGGGACAAACCGACGCCGCGGTGGTGCTGCCGCCGCTCGCGCCGGATGGCGGAAACTGGGTATCGCCGATCTTGACGGTGATCTGTCCCGGCTTCAGGCCAAAAACCTCCGCGGCAACGACCGCCACGAGCGTGCGCGTGCCGGTGCCAAGGTCCTGCGTGCCGCACCGAACCTCGACGCTGCTGTCCGGGTTAATCTGTGCTTCCGCCTGCGACCCGCGCCCGCCGCCGCCCCAGGTCGCGCCCCCGCAACCGACGCCCACCTTGATCGGACCGGGTGACGAACCCGGCGGCTTGTATTTCCGCTTCCAACCAAATCGGTCCGCGCCGATTTCGTATTCGCGCTTGCGAATCTGGCTGGAGTCATTCCTGAGGCGAATTTCGACCGGGTCCATCTTCAGCTTCGCCGCCAGCTCGTCGAGGATTGACTCCATTCCAAACGACGCGATGGGATGCCCCGGGGCACGAAAGGCGCGCCCCTCACCGGCATTGACCGCGACGGAGGCCTGTTTCACGCGGATGTTGGGAACCGTGTAAATGTACGGCGCGGGAAAACCGGCCCCGCCGCCGCCGCCTGCTGATGCCGTGCCCGCACCGATGCCCGCTGTCCCATAGGCATCCATATCGAATGCGACGAGTTTGCCGTCTGCGTTGGCGGCCAGCCGAATTCGCTGGAAGGACGAGGGTCGATTGCCGACCGCGAGCGATTGCTCGAAGCGTGTGAGCATCAATTTGACCGGCGCACCGGCTGCCTGGGAAAGCCGCGCGGCGAGACCGCCCTCCGCGCCGGGGCCGAATTTCGCTCCGAAACCGCCGCCCATGTAGTCAGTGATAACGCGCACTTTTTCCTGGGACACGTCGAGGTACGACGCCAGGCCTTCGCGAACGCTGAAGATGCCCTGCGTTGACGCCCAGCAGGTCACGCCATCTTTCGTCACCGAAACCGTGTTGCCGTGGGGTTCAAGTGGATGATGAATCTGGACCGGCGTCGTAAAGAAGCCTTCCACGACCGCCGCCGCTTCGGCAAACGCCTTGTCGACGTCCCCCTGCTCCTTGACGCTCGGATCGGCGAGATTGGGCGCGTCGGGCCAGACACGCGGCGAGTCGGGGTCTTTCGCAATCTCCTCCTTGACGACGAACGGCAGGGGCGTGGCTTCGACGGAGATGGCGCGCAACGCATCCAGGCACGCCTGTTCCGACACGCCCGCAACGGCGGCCAGTTCCTCGCCGTAGAAGCGAACTGTTCGTCCACCCTCCCGCTCAACCACCGCTGCTTTGATTCCCGGGACCTGTCGGGCTTTGTCGACATTGACGCTTGTGACATGCGCGGCCGGCCAGCGGGACCGATAAATCATGCCGTACAACCATCCACTGGTCTGGACATCGGACGAATACTTTGCGGCGCCCGTGACCATCGCGGGTGCGTCGATGCGGGTCGTGTTCCCGCCAACCACGCTTGGTTTTGCCGGCCAGTTAGGCACTGCGTATGACCTCGATTGTCTCGGCAACGGGCGCACCGGCCGCTCGGAGTACCGCCGCGAGCATGCGATGTTGCGTGCCGCAGCGGCAGACGTTGCCCGAACACGCCACACGCACTTCGTCGGCCGTTGGATGTGGATTGTTTCTCAGAAGCGACGTCACGGTCATGACGAACCCGGGCGTACAGTAACCGCACATCAGCGCGTCATTATCGACCACTGCCTGTTGCACGTCGGTGAGCCTGCCCACTGGCGCGAGGCCTTCCACGGTGGTGATGTCGTGGCCCTGCGCTTCGATCGCCAGTTTCATGCAGGAATATACCGGCTTGCCATCCAGGAGGACCGTGCATGCGCCGCACGTACCCCGGTCACACACTTCTTTCGTGCCTGTGAGATCGGAATAATTTCGCAAAGCGTCCAGCAGCGTGACCCGGGGTTCGAGATTCAGTTTGAGCGATTTGCCATTGACGGTGAGGGTTATGGGGACCCGGCCCGGGCCGAGCGTCTTTTCCGCCCCCAACTTTTCGATCTGCTCCGTGCCGGCGGCGACCGCGCCTGCCGGCACCGCCGCCGTCGCGACAACGACACTCCCCAATCCTTTCAGGAATGAACGGCGGCTGATTTCCTTATCGAACGGCTCGTTATGGGGGCGCTCACTCATGCGGCGGGTGATTGGCTATGGCGCAAACAAGCGTGGGCGAGACAAAAGCTGCCAACGCGGTTGCGCCATCGCCGAAGCGGCCTACGAAGATGTTGTTCTTGCCATGGTCGATCCACCGTAACGCGAGCGCGGGCTCGTGGACGACCGTCTCGGAGGTGACTTCGACCGTGTACGAGGTCACGGTGGAACGGGGCGTGTACCAAAGCGACTCACCGCAACTGATGAGCCCGCAGGGTTCAAAGTGTTTGGTTTCGATTCGAACAGCGTCACCCGCCGAAAAGGAGATGGCGCGGTCCGTATGGCCAAATTCCATGGGAACCGTGCGCACCCGCAATTTTGTGTGTGCCAGTTCCGGATTGGTCGCCTTCACCCAGTGGAAGAGTGTTTGGGATCGAACGGAGTCAACCGATTGCGGCAAATAGATCATGGACTCGACCGGCTGAGTCCCTTTGGCCGCCAGATTCTTGTCTGAAACCTCTAGCAGCGCCACGTTCAAGCCGCGCAACGGACTGCCTTCATACGAACCCCCGGAAAAACTCCAGACACGCAAGAGATAGTGGCCGTCTTGCGTGACTTCGGAAGAGGCAATGCACCCGCCGATATAGAGTTGGCACGAATGCAACTCCAACAGTTCACCTTGCGGCGCCTCGGCAGCACGCAACGAGAGACCTGCCGAGAAGAATAAGCAAGCGACTACAATGACCCACCTTTTCATACGCCATCGCACCTCGCTGTTCGTATTGTACGCCTAATGCCGCCTGCCGCAAGCACGGGATGTAAAAAATTCCCTTGCCATGCAAGAATGTGGTCCATCGGCTGATCAGCGTCAGTGCCGATCGCCCGTCGGGAAGCGCCCGGGCACACGGGTGATCTGTCGAATCTCTCCGATTCGCTACAACTTCGGCTGAGGCGCGTTCAACCAGCGGATAACGCTTTCGGCCTCTTCGGGAAACAGAACGCGGATGGCCAGTTCCATTTCGGCGTGAGACGCTCCCTTCCGCCGCCAGCGGCGCTTGAGTCGTTCGACCCATTGGGAGAATGACTCGTCGGCGTGGTACGCGGCGTCTTCTTCCCGGACCACTACGCCCGCCGCGTCGATACCGGACAATTCGTCCAGCGAGATGCCGAGACGTTTCGCGATGGCGACCGCCGTGCTCAGATACGGCTCGCTCTTTCCGCTGAGATAATCGCTGATTTGTGACTGCGTGAGGCCGAGTTCGGTGGCCGCCCGCATCTGGTTCCACTGCTTCGAGGACAGGACCTTGCGCAATTGATTGGAAAATGAATCCATCAGAAAATATCGGAGTGATGATGTTGTGTGGCGACAAAATATCGCCAGTAAGATATTCGGAATCGGCGACTAGTGCCGATCATGCGTGCCCGCGCATGACCCGGCTCGGTTGGCCGCCCCGACGCGCGGCCAGGCATTTGGGGGTCACGCAAACGCACCTGTGCCCAGTGCTGTGTGGGAAACGGGAATCACCGTCCGGATTACCACGGACGATGCGGCTCCCGCCCGCCCGCGCGAAGCAGAACAAAACCGCGATCCAAACTCAAGCCGGAAACAGCGACTCGATGCGTGGGTCAGGCTCGTCCACCTGCCAACCCGGCTCGCCGATGCATTATTCAGGATAAATTACTGGACAAAACCGCAAAAGCAGCTTATTTTACCTTTAGTTAATCGGTTTAATGAAGCTCGATCAGTTCTCCAGCTAGACGCGATACAAAGCACAGGGAAGTTTTACGGCTAATAGAGCCGACGGGTTGGGTCCGGCGCGGGTAGTGTTGGGTGGCGGCGGCGATCAACTTGGCCCTCACGATGGGGCGTGCGGTTGATGAAGAGTAATTGGACAATTATAGCGGGCCTCCTGTCCGGGCTTGCCTGCGTCATGCGTGCGCAGTGCGAAGCTATCCTTCAACCTTTCGGCCTTGTCTCGAATCCAATCACGCATGGGGCCGCGTCTGACCGACCCGGCTTGCAACAATTGCATCGGAAATTGCGGGGCGCAACGGCGGTAAAAAAAGGCAACGCAACCAACAACTGCCTTATTCACGACTCGGTGAATTATACACGCTGTTGCGCTCCCGCTTTTCAGACATCTCTGTCACGCAATCGCCATCGAGGTATCACAGGGTTGTCGCCAAAATGTCATTTTTTCGCCCTCGCGATGTCACCGCCATCCGCGAGAGTGCTTGTGTATTTTAGAAGTTGAGATTCTACCAGCAGGCGCCGGGGCCGTGACGTGAAGGAGTGAAGGGGAAAGGGTTACAAGGATGAGCCGGGTGGGATGTGGCTTTGATGCCGAAGGGAATGGGGTTCGAATAGCTCATCTTGGGGGTTATACGGGCGATCTTCACGTCCGGCCCGGCGCCACTGGCTGAAACACGAAGTCCGTCGCCAACCAATCCGCAAACTCGGTTGTTTACCCGCCATTACCAAAGCCGTAGGTTCGGGTTACGCTCCATATTCCTGTTGACGCCAGTTTTCCCCGCCGGACAATATAGACATATGGCGAACCTGACAAAGAGGAGCGCTCCATGACCACACCACAATCGGAGATTGGGTTGATCGGCCTCGCCCTAATGGGCGAGAACATTGCCCTGAACATCGAGAGCAAGGGCTTCCCCATTTCGGTGTTCAATCGCACGACCTCCAAAGTCGACGACTTCATCAATGGCCGCGCCAAGGGCAAGAAGTTCTTCGGCGCACACACGCTGGAGGAATTCGCCGCTTCATTGAAGAAGCCGCGCAAGGTGATGATGCTCGTCAAGGCGGGCACCGCAGTGGACGAATTGATCGAGCATCTGCTTCCGTTGCTCGAACCGGGCGACATCATTATCGATGGGGGCAACAGCCACTTCACCGACACGATCCGCCGCACCCAGCAAGTCGAAAGCAAAGGCCTGCTGTTCGTCGGCAGTGGCGTGTCTGGCGGTGAAGAAGGCGCGTTGCATGGCCCATCACTCATGCCCGGTGGCAGTCCAGCCGCCTGGCCGCACATCAAGCCGATCTTCCAGGCCATCTGCGCCAAGACTCCCGACGGCGAACCCTGTTGCGATTGGATGGGCGAAAACGGTGCCGGCCATTTCGTCAAAATGGTCCACAACGGCATCGAGTACGGCGACATGCAGTTGATCTGCGAAACCTACGACATCATGAAACGTGGCCTCGGCATGTCCAACGAGGAAATGCAAAAGGTCTTCGCCGAATGGAACGAGGGCGAACTCAACAGCTATCTGATCGAGATCACCCGCGACATCCTCGGTTACAAGGACGAGCAGGGCCAGCCCGTTGTCGACATCATTCTCGACGCCGCCGGCCAAAAAGGAACCGGCAAATGGACCGTTGACTCCGCACTCGATGAAGGTATGCCGTTGACATTGATCGGGGAAGCGGTGTTCGCCCGCTGCTTGTCCGCCGTGAAAGAAGAACGCGTTGCCGCCTCGAAGGAAATCAAGGGCAAGGTTTCCACGTTCAAGGGCGACAAAGCAAACGTCGTCAAAGACCTGCGGGCCGCTCTCTACGCCTCGAAAATCGTCAGCTACGCGCAGGGCTACCAGCTCATGCGCGCCGCCGCCCGGGCGTACAAATGGAACCTCAATTACGGCGGCATCGCGCTCGTGTGGCGCGGCGGGTGCATCATCCGCTCCGCCTTCCTGGCCGACATCAAGAAGGCGTTCAAGCGAAACCCCGATCTGGTCAACCTGCTCCTCGACAAGTTCTTCAAAAAAGCTGTCAGCAGCCGCCAGACCGGTTGGCGCCGCGTGATCGTGCAATCAACAAAACTCGGGATCCCGGCCCCGTGCCTCAGTTCGGCGCTGGCATACTTTGACGGTTATCGTAGTGAGCGGTTGCCGGCCAACCTGCTCCAGGCCCAGCGCGATTACTTCGGCGCTCACACCTATGAACGCGTCGACCAACCCCGCGGCCAATTCGTCCACACCAACTGGACCGGCCACGGCGGCACTACCACCTCCCGCGCGTACAACGTCTAGTCTTGGGGGTGCACAGCGGAGAAGCCGCCAGTCGGAGCGTTCTGCTATCTCAAAAACCTGTTGCCGTGCGTGGCCGGGCTGTGGCACAAACGAACCTGAATCGGCGCCAGTCTCATTCGCCAGGCAGTTTTTGGCGGCGCAAGGGTCATCATGGCAACACAAGCGTTTCCCGACGTTCCGAAAATCGAGTACGAGGGACCGAAGTCGAAGAATCCACTCGCGTTCAAGCGCTACCATGCCACCGAGAAACTCGACGGCAAACCACTGCGCGACCACCTGCGCTTCGCCGTTTGCTACTGGCATACATTTCGCAACCCACTGACCGACCCGTTCGGCGTCGGCACCGCCGTCCGCCCCTGGGACGACGGCTCGAACTCTGTTGTTAACGCCCAGCGCCGCGTGCGTGTCGCGTTCGAGTTCATCGAGAAACTCGGCGCGCCGTTTTATTGTTTCCACGATCGCGACGTCGCCCCCGAAGGCAAGGATCTGCGCGAGACCAACCAGAACCTCGATGCTGTCGTGAAGGTGTTGCGGGAAGAACAGCAGCGCACGGGCATTCAACCGCTCTGGGGCACCGCCAATCTCTTCTCCAATCCCCGTTATGTGCACGGCGCGGCGACCAGCTGCAATGCCGACGTGTTCGCGTTCGCCGCCGCCCAGGTAAAGAAAGCCCTCGAAGTCACCCACGAACTCGGCGGCGCGGGCTACGTGTTCTGGGGCGGACGCGAAGGCTACTCCACGCTGCTCAACACCGATCTCCACCGCGAGCAGGAACATCTCGCGAAATTCCTGCACATGGCGGTCGACTACAAAAACGCCATCGGATTCAAAGGCCAGTTTTATATCGAGCCAAAACCGAGGGAGCCTACAAAACATCAGTACGACTCCGATGCCGCGGCGTGCCTCAATTTCCTGCGCGAGTACGATCTGCTTGGCGACTTCCAACTCAATATCGAAGCCAACCACGCCACATTGGCCGGCCACACCATGCTCCACGAACTTACCATCGCCGCCGCCGCGGGTCGTCTTGGCTCCATCGATGCCAACCGCGGCGATGAATTGCTCGGTTGGGACACTGACCAGTTTCCCACCGATGTGTACCTGACCGCGCAGATCATGCTCGTGGTCCTCGGCATGGGCGGGTTCAAAACCGGCGGACTGAACTTCGACGCCAAGGTGCGCCGCGAGAGCTTCGAGCCGGTGGATTTGTTCCACGCGCACATCGGCGGTGTGGACGCCTTCGCGCGTGGCCTGAAGATCGCCGCGGCGATCCGCAAAGACGGTCGCCTTGCCGAATTCGTCAGGAAGCGATACGCATCGTGGGACAAGGGCATCGGTCGCGACATCGAGAACGGCAAGTTCGGCTTGAGGGAACTCGAAGCCTACGCGCTCCAGAAGGGCGAGGCCGACGCCAATGCGAGCGGTCGCCAGGAGTTGTTGGAGAACATCATCAACGAATTCATCTGAGCAGGAGGCCACTTGTGAAGAACCTCGATACCGTCGAAATCTGGTACGTCACCGGCAGCCAGCATCTCTACGGGGAAGCGACGTTGAAGAAGGTGGCGGCAAATTCGCGTAGAATTGTGGAGGAGTTGAACGGAACGAAGCGCCTGCCACTGAAGATCGTGTTCAAGCCCGTGCTCACCACGCCCGACGCCATCCGCCAACTTTGCCTCGACGCCGATCACGCACCGAAATGCGCGGGACTGATTCTGTGGATGCACACGTTCTCGCCGTCGAAGATGTGGATCGGCGGTCTCACGATTCTCAAGAAACCGTTCCTGCATCTCCACACGCAATTCAATCGTGACCTGCCGTGGAGCGAGATCGACATGGATTTCATGAACCTCAACCAGTCCGCCCATGGCGACCGCGAAGCGGGGTTCATCCACACACGCCTGCGTTTGAATCGCAAGGTTGTCGCCGGCCACTGGTCGGACACGGAAGTTCAGGATCGCATTGCCGCCTGGATGCGCGCCGCGCGGGCGTGGCATGACTGGCAGGGCGCGAAGTTCTGCCGGTTTGGCGACAACATGCGCCAGGTCGCTGTCACCGAAGGCGACAAGGTAGCCGCGGAGGCGAAACTCGGCTACGCGGTCAACGGCTACGGCGTCGGCGACCTCGTAAAGGTCGTCAACGAAGTCGGCGACGCGGCGATCAACCGTCTGTGCGACGAATACGAGCAACGCTACGACGTTGCCAAAGAACTTCGCAAAGGCGGCGCGCGCCATGAATCGCTTCGCGATGGTGCGCGTATCGAACTCGGCCTCCGCGCCTTCCTGAAAGACGGTGGATTCAAAGGATTCACCACCACGTTTGAGGATTTGCACGGTTTGAAACAACTGCCGGGCCTCGCCGTGCAACGTTTGATGGCCGACAGCTACGGCTTTGGTGCGGAAGGCGACTGGAAAACTTGCGCGTTGCTCCGCGCTATGAAAGTGATGGCCGCCGATCTGCAAGGCGGCACATCGTTCATGGAAGATTACACGTACCACCTCCACCCCGATGGCCACCTCGTCCTCGGCGCGCACATGCTCGAAATCTGTGAATCCATCGCCGCCGACAAACCTTCTCTGGAAATTCATCCGCTCAGTATCGGCGGCAAGGAAGATCCTGTGCGCCTCGTGTTCAGCGCGCCGCCCGGCCCGGCAATCGATGCTTCCATCATCGACCTCGGTAATCGTTTCCGGTTGGTCGTGAATGAAGTAGATGTGATCAAACCACCGAAACCGTTGCCGAAACTACCCGTGGCGCGCGCCATTTGGAAATGTCGGCCTGATTTCAAGACCGCCTGCGCGGCTTGGATTCATGCCGGCGGCGCACACCACACCGGCTTCAGTTACGCCGTCACCACGGAACACATGGAAGACTTCGCCGAAATCGCTGGCATCGAATTGGTCGTGATCGATGCCAAAACAGAACTCCGCGCCCTCCAGCAGCAACTACGCACCAACGAAATTTACTATCGCCTCGCTCCGGGACTCGGACGAATGTAAGAATCAACTGGAAGTGGACTGAATCAATGGCCCGACGTACTAAAACGATTCTGAAAGCGGCGTCCTCGCCGCGATCTCCTTCTCCTATCGCCCATACTCTACCCGCCGCCCCTTTGGCGAAGGTGGGTTCATCGTTGCGTCCCATCTTGGCAGCGCGGCTATGCGGTCCCCGGGATATTCGTGTCGAACGCGTTCCGCACCCCGGCAATCCTGGTCCCGGCAACGTCTTGTTGCGCGTCACCGCCACGGGTATCTGCGGCAGCGATCTCCATACGTTCGCCGATGCTCGTATCGGTGATACCGTTCTCAAGTCCCCTCTCGTTCTCGGGCACGAATTCGCCGGCGTCGTCGAAGCCATCGGAAGCGGCGTGGAAGGCTTGCGCGTCGGCACGCGCGTGGCCGTCGACCCCGCTCATCCGTGCCATCGTTGCGACCTCTGCGAGAGCGGACATCCGAATCTCTGCCGGCGTCTCCACTTTTGCGGCCTGTATCCAGACGATGGCAGCCTTCGCGAATTCATGGTCGTGCCGTCTCGAACCTGCTTTCCGGTGCCTGACGCTCTTGATGACGAAACGGTCGCCATGCTTGAGCCGCTCGGCGTTGCGCTCCACGCCACCGACCTTGCCAAGATCTGCCTGGGCGACCGCGTGGCCGTCCTCGGTGCCGGCCCGATTGGCCTGCTTCTCATCCAAACCTCCAGACTCGCCGGTGCAGCCGAAATCTTTGTCCGCGATCCGCTCCCGTGGCGCGCCAGCCTCGCGGTAAAGTTGGGCGCGAAGCCATTGCCCCTTCGCGCGGAAGTGGACGTGGCGATCGAAGCGGCGTGGGGTGGCGCCGCCATCGAACAGGCCATGGACCTCACACGTCCCGGTGGCCGCGTCGTACTGGTGGGCATCCCGCCCGAAGACCGTTGTGCCTTCCAACACTCCACGGCCCGCCGAAAAGGTCTGACGATTGTCTTCAGCCGGCGAATGAAACACATGTTCCCACGTGCGATTCAACTGGTCGCCACAGGCAAAGCGGACGTGCGGTCCTTGGTGACGCACCGCTTCCCTTTGCGTGACACGGCGGAGGCATTCGTCTTGAACGCCGGTTACAAAGACCGGGTCGTCAAGGTGATCATCACCTCCTGAAACCAAAGCTCATGGGCGCCCGATACAGCATCGGCCTGGACTACGGGACAAACTCCGTCCGCGCTTTGATCGTCGACGTGAGCAACGGACGCGAGGTGGGGACCGCCGTTTGGGAATACGCCCATGGAACGCACGGTGTGATTCTCTCCCGCGACCCGAACCTCGCCCGCCAGCATCCGGCCGACTACCTTACCGGCGCGGAGATCACCATCCAGAAGGCACTGGCACAGGCAAAGCGCACCGTGAATGGTTTCAAGCCCAATCAGGTCGTTGGTCTCGGCATCGATACCACGGGCAGCACGCCGATGCCGGTGGATGATCGAGGCCGGGCCCTGGCGTTCGACAGACGATTTGCCAAGAACCCGGCCGCACTGGCGTGGCTGTGGAAGGACCACACGAGTGTGCTCGAAGCGGCGGAGATTACCGAGAAGGCGCTGGAGATGCGCCCGCAATACCTCGCCAAGTGCGGCGGCACATATTCCAGTGAATGGTTTTTCAGCAAGATCCTCCACTGCTGGCACTCATCGCCGGAGGTTTTCGACGCCGCGTACACCTGGGTGGAGATTGCCGACTGGATCCCCGCCGTGCTCAGCGGCACGGAGGCGCCCGACAGGCTCACCGTCGGCGTTTGCGCTGCCGGGCACAAGGCGATGTACAATGATGATTGGGGCGGTTATCCCGATGTCGAGTTCCTGTCGGAGCTCCATCCGAGGCTCGGCGAGTTGCGCGCCCGGCTGCGACCCAAAGCGTATGCCATCGATCGCGCTGTCGGCGGGTTGACTTCGGAATGGGCGAGACGCACGGGTTTGACTGTCGGCATTCCCGTCGCTGTGGGCGCATTCGACGCGCATTTGGGCGCGATCGGCGCGGGCATCGCGCCGGGCACGTTGGTCAAGATCATCGGTACCAGCACTTGCGACACGATGATTGCGCCGGTCAGCCAGGCGCTCGCGGACATTCCCGGTCTCTGCGGCATCGTTAACGGCAGCATTCTGCCGGGCTATTACGGGTTGGAGGCCGGCCAATCCGCAGTCGGCGATATCTTCAACTGGTTTGTGAATTACATCCAGCCGGGCGGCAAGAAAAGTGGTTCGCACGAAGCGTTGACCGCCGCCGCGGCGAAACTCAGGCCCGGCGAAAGCGGTTTGCTCGCATTGGACTGGAACAACGGCAACCGCACGATTCTCGCGGACCAGCGCCTCACGGGCTTGCTGCTCGGTCAGACGCTGTACACGACGCCGTCCGAGATTTATCGCGCGTTGATCGAAGCCACTGCGTTCGGCGCGCTGACCATCATCAACCGGTTTGAAGAATACGGCGTCAAAGTTGAGCAGATTGTCAACTGCGGCGGCATTGCCGAGAAAAATCCTGTCGCCATGCAGATTTATGCGGATGTGACCGGGCGTCTGATGAAAATCTCGCGCTCGGCGCAGACGTGCGCGCTCGGCGCGGCCGTCGCCGGTGCCGTCGTGGGTCGAGCACACAAGAACTACGCGGAAGCCCAGAAGGCGATGACCGGTGCGAAACAGCGCGTTTACACGCCAAATCCCCGGGCTCACGCCATCTACCGCGAGTTGTATCCGCTGTACCGCACACTGCATGACGCTTTCGGCACGCGCACATGGAACGGAAACCTGCACGAGGTGATGAAGAAACTGCTGGAGATTCGCACGCGAGTCAGGCATTAGAAACCTGATCCACCGCGACCACATCATGCTCGAACAACTGAAACAGAAAGTCTGCGAAGCGAACCGGCAATTGGTTCGCGAGGGACTCGCTGTCCAGACCTGGGGCAATGTCAGCGGCGTGGATCGCACCAGCGGCCATCTGGTGATCAAACCGTCCGGCGTGCCGTATGACGCGATGAAACCTGATCACATGGTGGTCGTATCGCTGGAAACGGGCAGGGTTGTCGAAGGCGAGCTCCGTCCCAGTTCCGACACGCCGACACATGTGGTCTTGTATCGCGCGTTTGCGGAAATCGGTGGGATCGCCCACACGCACAGCCTCTATGCCACGGCGTGGGCGCAGGCGCGCCGCGAGCTCCCCGCGTTCGGTACAACGCACGCGGATTACTTCCACGGGCCGGTGCCCTGCACGCGATTGCTCACCGCCCGGGAAATCAAACAGGACTACGAAGCCAACACGGGGCGCGTGATCGTGGAAACGTTCAAGAAAGCCAATCCGCTTCACTTCCCCGGCGTACTCGTCGCCAGCCACGCGCCGTTTGCCTGGGGCACGACTGTCGAGCAAGCCGTTGAGAATGCGGTCGTGCTCGAACACCTGGCGCGACTGGCCAGCGAAACCCTTTGCGTGAAGTCGTCAGTCAAGCCGATGCCGCGCGCATTGCTCGACAAACATTTCCTGCGCAAGCACGGTCACGACGCTTACTACGGTCAGAAATCTTCGCGTCCGTGACAACTTTCTGTTGGCGCGCCCCATCCGCCGCGGCTAACCGTTGACCGTTACCCACAGGTTGCGGCTGCGCGGTCCATCAAATTCGCAAAGGTACACCCCCTGCCATGTGCCGAACTGCAGTCTGCCGCCGCGCACGATCACCTGCACGCTGTGCCCCATCATGCTCGACTTGATGTGCGCTGCCGTGTTGCCCTCGCTGTGCTGGTAGTGCGGGTCATTCCACGGGACGGCTTTATCGAGCGCGTAGATCATATCGGACACCACATCGGGATCCGCGTTCTCGTTAATGGTAATACCCGCCGTCGTATGGGGCACGACCGCCACGCATACACCCTCTTTGATTCCGCTTTCGTCAACCGCCTCCTGCAGCTTGTCAGTTATCTCCAGGAATTCCGCGTGTTTGTTTGTCCGAATGGTGAACTCTCTCATAAGCAGCGCCTACCGGCTTCGGGCAAGTTTAGCCGCCATGTTGATCGCCGCAATCATACCATTGGGGCACGCGATCCCCTTGCCCGCGATATCGGGTGCGGTACCGTGGTCCGGTGAGGTCCGCACAAACGGCAAGCCGAGCGTCAGGTTCACCCCGTCGTCGAACGCGATCAACTTGAGCGGCGCCAAACCTTGATCGTGGTACATGGCTACCACCGCATCGAACTGTCCGTGCGCAGCGCGATAGAAGAGCGTATCCGCCGAATGTGGCCCATTGACCACAATGCCGCTTCGGGCCGCGCGCTTGACGGCGGGCGCGATCACCCGTTGTTCTTCATCACCGAGCAAACCGCCTTCACCCGCGTGGGGATTTAGTCCCGCAACCGCGATTCGAGGTCGCCGAATGCCAAATCGGCGGCAGATCTCGTCCGACAACTCGATCACCTCAACGATCTTGCGCGTGCGAATGAGCTTCGGGACGTCGCGCAAGGGAGCGTGGATGGTCACGAGTGCCACGCGCAACGGTCCGCCCGTCAGCATCATGGCAAATCGCTTCGTGCGTGACAGGTGCGCGAGAAGTTCCGTCTGACCAACGAACGGATAGCCGGCGCGGTGCAACAACTCCTTGGTGATGGGCGCGGTCGCCAGCGCCGCCAATTCGCCTTCGAGGCAGCGCTTCGCTCCTTCCACGACCCAATCCGCCGCATCCGCGC
>JBEKUF010000052.1:0-19741 GCA_049515295.1 Verrucomicrobiia bacterium
GATCCATACCGAGATCAAACAGAACGGATCTTACGTGAGTTCAGGTGCCGGAGAGGTCGCCATGGACACTTGGGACTACCGGCGCACTGTACTAAGGCAGGACGAGGTCGCTAGCTTCATCCGCGACACCAAGGGAGGTAAATACTCGGCGTTATTGCCTCTCCTCGGATTGCACGAGATGGAGGTGTCGGCGGAGAACCTGCGCCAGCTCGCGAAGTCCGTTGAGCAGCAGTCAAAGCTGAAGGAGGCTAAGATTGCGCTCAATGAAGTCGACAGGAAGCGGAAGGCAAGCTTCGGCACAGACGGCGATGAACAGATACTTCGAAATATTGGTGGCCTCCACACCAAGTACTGCGCGGATAAGGCGGTCACTAAGGATGCGCTGGGCCAGTGCAAAGATCTGCAAACTGCTCTCGACTTGCGGGTTGCTCAATTCTCTGCCGACCAGAAGCGATATCTCGCGCTTCAAGCCACGGCTGAGCTTAAACTCAAAGACCAGGTTGAGGCTGTGCGATCGATCAACGTCAAACTCGCCACTGGGGTCGAGCCACTGATCACCGAAAAACTCGAAGTACTGCAGTCGACCAGTGCGTTCGTTGACAAGCTGGGCGATGCGAAGGACGTAACGTGTCCCGCATGTGGACAGCCCATACCGGTCACTGACTTCCAAGCGCACGTCAAAGCGGAGCGTGAACGTCTGCAAGAGATCATTGGCGTATTCGACGAGCGAAAGGCAGCTATCGCCAGTCTGTGCGACACCCTGAAATCCACCAGGTTAAATCTCGGCAAGAAAGACGTGAAAGCTTGGCGGGAGATGCTCGCGGAAGGACCTCTCGCCGCCAGCTTCTCGTACCTCGATGAAGTCAACGTGGAAGCGCTTCGCACATCTTGTGGAGAAGATGCCCTTGAAGAGATCGCTAGTAAGTTGCTGCCCCTGATCGACGCAGCAACGACCGCCTCTAGGAATGTACCACCTGACGTCCAGCAACTCTCGTCCGACCAGCAGAAGGTCGCGGCTGGTGAGGGCGTCATAGCGGCAAGGGAACAAGTCGCGGCGGTGGCGAGCGCTGGCGTTCTCATCTCCTTTGTCGAGTCGTTAGAGAGGGGTGTGCGCGATGAAATCAGGTCGCGTTCGCAGGCGGTGATCGACAACATTTCGGCGGACGTGCAAACGATGTGGAAACTTCTCCATCCGGGCGAGCCGATTGAGAACGTACGCCTGTACGTTCCTGAAGAAGGAGATAAGGCGATCGACATCGGCCTAAAATTCCATGGTGTCGATCAGGACTCTCCTCGGCTAACTCTCTCCGAGGGCTACAGGAACAGTTTGGGCCTATGTATTTTTCTAGCGATGGCTAAGCGAGGGGCGGACAGGGATCACCCGCTGTTCCTTGATGACGTGGTCGTCAGCTTGGACCGAAGCCACCGTGGAATGATTGTGGAACTATTGGAGAAGCATTTCAGTGACCGGCAAGTGGTCGTCCTAACGCATGACCGGGAGTGGTATACGGAACTTCGGCAGCAGCTCGACGACAAGGCATGGGCGTTTAAAGCGTTGTTACCATACGAGAGTCCGCAGATCGGCATCCGCTGGTCGTATAAGACCACGACCTTTGACGACGCGCGTGCGCAACTCAGAGAACGACCGGATTCAGCCGGGAACGACGTGCGAAAAATCATGGACGTCGAACTCTCGCTAATTGCCGAGCGCCTTCAGATTAGCCTCCCATACCTCCGCGCCGATAAGAACGACAAACGTACGGGGCATGAGTTTCTGGAGCGCCTAACTGCGAATGGAAAGCAACGCTTTCAGAAAAGAATCGAAAAGAACTACGTGGCTCATACGGACGCCATCCTCGCGTTGGATGCGGCGGATCGACTATTGGTCACTTGGGCTAATCGAGGATCACATACCTTCGACATAGTTCACGCAGAGGCCAACAAACTGATAGATGCTTGCGAAAATGCACTCAAGACATTCAAGTGCTCGTCGTGCGGCAAATCGGTTTGGTTTGCTGATGCAGAGAGTTCCAAGTGTGTTCAGTGCCAGTGCGGCGAGATTCGCTGGCGATACGGCAAAGGTTGAGATCGCTGTGGAGCGAAACGGCAAATGCGCTGGGGATAAAGTATCCACCGAATCACTTCGTCGGGGCTGTTGCCGTCAAATTTCAACGCTCTCGTACTCGTGAGGTGATCAACACATGGTCACGGTGTAAGAAGTTGTCACTCGGCCCGCTCCCTGCCGCCTACGCGTTGGGGCTCCTGACGAACAACTCGCCCGTTTCATTCGTGAACGACGGCAGCGTCGGCAAGCCGAGTCGGACGAGACGCCGCGCCCCTGCTTTCGCGGCAACCCGCTTCGTCGGCCCCCCGGCTTACCACGCTTTTACCCGATAAAACCGCTGGGGGACGAGGTTGGTATCGGTGACCGAAATCGTGGAGTTGGAGCCGGTGAAGAACGGGACGAGGACATTCCACTGCGTTGGCGGCGGCGTCAGGCTGTTGGCGTACTGGACCTGATACACATGATTGGAAACGATCGGGAACGAAAGCATCGCCCAGCGCGTGACCGGTGCCAGGGATATTTGCAGGTTGAACGGCGGGACCGCGTTGGTGCCCACCACCAACACGGTCACGGTTGCCGTCGAACAATTCCCGCCGCTGTCGCACACCTGATAGGTGAAGGTGTCGGCGCCGGTGAAGCCGGGATTGGGGGTGTAGGTGACGTTGGTGCGACCGTAGGCTTCGGCGTAACGCCGCAGGGCTTCGATGAAATAGTAGTCCCCGTGAATAAGGGACACGTTCACGTCGGCGTCGTTTTGCGGGTCGTTGTCGTAGGGCGAGCCGCCGGTGCCGTGGAGAAGGATCCCGCTGCTGGCGGTCCCCTGGGCGAGGTAGTTGGTGGAACCGAGCGATTCGAGGATGTTGTGCGCGCCGCTCCAGAACGTGGCGCTGTTTTGCAGGTTGGTATCCAATTCGCTGAGCTGGACCAGGGCGGACAACGTGATCGCTGCCGCCGAGGAATCCCGGGGCGCATTGGGAATGGCCGGATCATCAAAATCCCAATACGGCACGTAGTCCGACGGGACATTGGCGATATAGTAATTGGCGAGCTGCTCGGCGGCATTGAGGAATGGCTCGTAACCCGTTTCCCGATACGCCATGGTGAACCCGTAGATTGCCCACGCCTGGCCCCGCGCCCAGGTGGACGTGGCCGAGTAACCGATGCGGGTGCCCTGATACAGCAGCGAACCGTCGACGGTGCTGTAGAGGACAAGCTGGAACGTGCTGCCGTCGGCGCGGATTTGATTGGTCATCGCGCGCTGCGCATGGCTGATGGCCTTGTCGGACAGATTCGTGTCCCCATTGATATCGGTGCCACGGTAGAGCAGTTCGGTATTCATCATGGTGTCGATGATGACCTGGAACTGGGGCGGAGGGAGCAACAGGTCGTCGGCCAGACAGCCCACGATGGGATTGAACCGATTCGTCAGCGAGTAGGCCGCCTGTAGCACGACGGAGCGATAGCTGGAACTGCCGGTGATCCGATACCCGTTTCCGAAACTGGTATTGATCATGAACCCAACGTCATCGGTGTTGGTGTTAAACTGCTGCGGGGCGATACCGGCCGTCCACTGTTGCGCCCAGTTTTCGAAATTGGGATCGCCCGTCTGTTCGTACATGTACCAGAGGCAGCCGGGAAAGAACCCGCTGGTCCAATCCGAATCATTGACAGTTTCCCAGGTGCCGTTGGTCGACGTGCTGCGCGGGTAAAGATTTGTGTTCCCGAGTTGCACGACGGTGTTGCTGAGCTGGATGGCGGAAAACTGGAACAAGCGTGACAGCTCGGCGGTGGTCACCGGTCCGTTTGTATTTATGACCACGGTTCCGTGAGCCGGGGCGCTGACCTGGAGAATTGCCAGCTGATTGCTCCCCGTGTCGAAATCGTTCGTCAGCACCGAAATGGTTGCCGCTTGATTCTGAAAGGTGACGGCCAGATCGTCGACGGCAGTTGGCGAATCCGCCCAAACCAGGCAGGCAAGCCACGGACTGGCGAGAATGACAAGCCATCGGCCGGCCGTATGGCCTCCTCTCTGTCGTCGCAGAATATTCATTCTTGGAAGCGCTGAAAACCTCTCGCTTCTCCGAACAACAATTTGAACCGCAACCCCAACGGTTCATCAACATAATCTTTCGCAATGAGAACGCAATCAGCAACGGGGATCAACGCTTGACCCCTGACAGCGATGACGACTACACGTTGGGAACCCTGACGAACAGCTCTCCCGTTTCATTCGTGAACGACGGCAGCGTCGGCAAATCACGTTTCGCCGGTCCTTCGGTCACCTTTCCGTTGGGAGCGAACGTCGATCCGTGGCAGGGACAAAAGAACGAGTGATCGCGGTCCGTGGTCAGTTTGCATTTCCGGTGCGTGCAGTAGGAGGAAAGCGCAACCAGCTTGTCGCCCTTGCGGATCAGAAAAAATCCCTGGTCGCGGAAAGCGTCATAAAGCCCGTCGGCGGCGTACTTGCTGACCGGTCCGGCGTTTACCACCTGCTCGTGGCGGTTTGCGGCGGAACCGCCGTCGTTGTGTTGCTCGGCCATTGCTTGGCAGCCGGCGACCAGAGTGGCAGCGGTCCAAAATAAGAACTTTCGCCGGCTGATTCCCGAGCTCGCGTCTGTTTCCGTCGTCATGGCGTCAATACTCAAACACGAGGCTGGTGATGACACCCCAATGCATATCTTCGCGCGCGCCGTTGTCGATCGGGAAGACGTACCCGGCCCCCAGCCGCGGCTGCACGCTGCCGATGGTCTTGAGATTGACGCGGAAACCGGCGTTTCCCGTCAGGCTGTTGTGTCCGGGATCAGCGTGATTCAACTCGGTGTCCCCAATCAACTCGAAGACGGGAATGAATTGCAATACGTCCGGCAATTGCAGTTCCTTGCGCGGGATCGTGTACCCGAAAACCAAGCCGTACTCGAACGTCTTCAGCCCGTTGTCGTCGTCGCTCCCGTACAACATCGAAAGTCCCACAATGGACTGGAGCGTGAAATGAGTCCCGAGCCGCAGATCGTCAAAAATCTTCGGGACGACTTCCGTGTCCTTGCTGAGCGACGAGTGGGTCGGAATGCCGACTTCGAGCGCCGCGCCAAAAGTCGAGTCGACGAACTTCTCATCCGAGACGAATTGATAAATCGGGTAGCGCGCGCCCAGATCGATGTTGTCGAAGCCGTCCGTGGTTCTGTCCGCAGCGGTGTCGTTGTCGATCTCATAGGGCACTTCGATTTCCAACGTCAGCAGGCCGAACCCCTTTTCGACCTCCGCCGTGACCATGTCGTCCCGCTCGTGAATTGCCTGCGTGTGCAGCCAGTCCAACCGTGCTTCATTGACTTCCAAATCAGAGTCATCGACCAAGAAAGGCTCAGGATAGACGCCCTCACCGTAAGCGCTGCGATGGTCCAGCCAGTTGAACAGGCCGTACCGCGTATCCGCAAAGAGCGGGGACGGGAAAGTGGCGAACGCGGCCACGACGAGGAAGCATGAGGCCCAAAGGGTGGTCTTCTTCATTGGTTTTGTTTATATGACATCTGTTATATATGTCAAACACAAAGTAGATAAATTTTGTCTTGTTTCGACCTGCGCGCGTCTTTCACCCTTGCTTGTTCCATGGCAGCAAGCTGTTGTATACTCCGCTGGGTTCCGTTGTGCCGAAAGGAGTGTGCGCAATGAAGACTTACAAGAATTACGTCAACAAGGAATGGGTCGGAGGTTCCGGTGCCCGCGAAATCTTCAACCCCGCCACCGGGGAAGCATTCGCCGTCGTCCCCGAGGCGGGCAAGTCTGACGTTGACCGTGCCGTCCATGCCGCCCGCGAGGCGTTCGACAACGCCAACTGGCGCGATTCCTCTCTCGCCATGACGCGCGGCCGCGTGCTGTTCAAGCTGGCGGAACTCGTCCGCAAGAACGCCGCCATGCTCGCGAAACTCGAGACGCAGAATTCCGGCAAGCCGATCGTCGAAAGCGAATTCGACATGATCGACGTCGCGACGTGCTTCGAGTATTTCGGCGGCCTGGCGACGAAAATCCATGGCGAGACGCTCCACGTGCCCGACAACGCGCTCAATTTCACGTTGCGCGAGCCGGTCGGCGTGGCCGCGCTCATCATTCCCTGGAATTACCCATTGCTGATGGCCGCATGGAAACTCGGCCCGGCACTCGCGGCGGGTTGCACGGTGATCCTCAAGCCCGCCGAGCAGACGCCCCTGACCGCGCTGGAGTTCGCGAAATTGGTCCACAAAAATATACCGGAATTGCCCGCGGGCGCGTTCAACGTGATTACCGGCGATGCGGTGGCTGGACGCGCACTGGTCGAATCTCCGCTCGTGGACAAAGTCGCCTTTACCGGCGGCGTGGACACAGGCAAAGCGATCCTGCGCAGCATCGGCAACACGCATTTGAAGAAGGTCTCGCTCGAACTCGGTGGAAAATCCCCGAACATTTTCTTTGCCGATGCGGACATCGACGCCGCGACCGATGGCGCGTTGTTCGGCGTGTTCATCAACCAGGGCGAAGTCTGCAGCGCCGGCTCGCGCGTGCTCGTGCAGCAGGACATCTTCAAAAAATTCACGGATCGCATGAAGGAAAAGACCAAACGCATCAAGCTCGGTGATCCGCTCAAGCGCGAGACGAAGATGGGGCCGGTCGTCAGCGAAGAGCATTTGGAGAAAGTCACGAGCTACATCGAACTCGGCAAGCGGGAGGCAAAGGTTCTCGCTGGTGGTGGCCGACCGAAGAACCTGAAAAAGGGCTATTACATCGAGCCGACGATTTTCGCCACCGACAATACCACCCGCATCGCCCGCGAGGAAATCTTTGGCCCCGTTGTCGCCTGCATCCCGTTCAAGGACGAAGCCGACGCGCTGAAGATCGCCAACGACACGCCCTACGGTCTCGCCGCCGCCGTGTGGTCGCGCGACATTTTCAAATGCCTGCGTGTCGTGAAGAATCTCCGCGCCGGCATCGTCTGGGTCAATACGATGCAGCCGTGCTATGTTGAATCACCGTGGGGCGGCTATAAGGCGAGCGGTCAGGGCCGCGAATTGTCCCTCCACGGCATCGACGAATTCCTCGAAACCAAACAGGTCCACATTAATCTCAACGAGGCGCCGATTGGGTGGTATTAACGCCAGTGACGGTGCGAAATGAAATGCATGCGATCTCGCTAAAGACTCCCATCCCCGGCCCCAAATCACAAGCCCTACTGGCGCGGCGGGCGGCGGCGGTGCCGCAGGGGCCATTCCACATCGCGCCGATCTTCGCGGAACGTTGCGAGGGAGCGACTCTTACCGACGTGGACGGCAATGTGTTTCTGGATTTCTCGGGCGGGCTTGGCTCGCTGAACGCGGGACACGCCAATCCGAAGGTCGTTGAGGCGGTCACGACGCAGGCGCGGAAGTTCCTGCACACCTGTTTCCACATCGCGCAGTATGAACCGTACGTCGCGCTCGCGGAGAAGCTGAATGCCATCACGCCGGGCAGGTTTGCCAAGAAGACGCTGTTGGTAAACAGCGGCGCGGAGGCGATTGAGAACGCGGTCAAGATCGCGCGCTACTTCACGAAGCGGCCTGCCGTCGTCGGTTTTGAACACGGGTTCGCGGGCCGAACGCTGCTGACGATGTCGCTCACCAGCAAGGTCATGCCGTACAAATTCGGGTTCGGGCCGTTCGCGCCCGAAGTGTATCGGCTGCCCTATCCGTATGCGTACCGTAGCGAACTCGACGAAGACGGGATGATCGAGCAGATGCGCGAATTCTTCCAAACGCACGTCGCTCCGAAACAGGTGGCCTGCGTGGTCATGGAATTGGTGCTGGGCGAGGGCGGATTCGTGGTTGCGCCGAAAAAATACGTGCAGACGTTGGCGAAGTTTTGCAAAGACAATGGGATCTTGTTCGTCGCCGATGAAATCCAGACCGGGTTCGCCCGCACGGGACGGATGTTCGCGACCGAGCACTATGAGATTGAACCTGATTTGATCACCACGGCGAAATCGCTGGCGGGCGGGATGCCTCTCGCCGCAGTAACAGGTCGGGCCGAGGTCATGGACAGCGTGCATGTGGGCGGATTGGGCGGCACCTACGGAGGCAATCCGGTGGCGTGCGCGGCGGCGTTGGCGACCATCGAGGAGATCGCGCGCATGAAGTTGCCCACCCGCGCCGAGAAGATTGGCGGGACGCTGCGCGACCGCGCGTTGGAGTGGCAGAAGAAGCATCCGATGATTGGCGACGTGCGCGGTCTGGGCGCGATGGTCGCGTTGGAATTCGTCAAGGACCGCGAGACGAAAGAGCCAGCCAAGGAGTTTACCCTGGACCTTGTCAAACGCTGCGTCGAGAGCGGTGTGATCCTCATTTACGCCGGCACGCACAGCAACGTCCTGCGCTATCTCGTGCCGCTGGTGATCCCCGACGAGCAACTCGATGAGGGGCTCGGCTCGATTGAAAGGCAATTGTTCCGCCGCGAGTGAACGCCCATGGTCGCGAATCGCAATTTCGTGGTCCTTGGCGGCGTCGGCGCGATCGGGCGTGTGGTGGTCCGCGATCTGTTCGAGTCGCATCCACGAAACCACATTGTGGTGGCCGACTACAACGAGGCGAGCGCCCGGGACCACGCGCGGAAGTTTCGCAGTCGCCGCGTGACGGCCGCGTTTGCAGACGCTCGGAAGCCCCGGCAACTCGCCAGAATCTTCCGCGGCAAGGCGGTTGTCGTCAATTGCACGCAGCACGACTTCAATTTGCATGTCATGCAGGGAGCGTTGGCGGCGAAGGTTCATTATCTCGATCTGGGAGGGTTGTTTTGTTGGACCCGCAAGCAGTTGAAGTTGGACCGAAAGTTCAAACACGCGGGACTGACGGCGATCCTCGGCATGGGCTGCTCACCGGGCATCACCAACGTTTTGACGCGTGCCGCTGTCGAAAGGCTGGCGAGCGTTGATTCCGTCCAGATTCGAGTCGGCGCGAAGGATTTCAACGCCCGACCGGATGATTTCTTTTTTCCCTACTCGGCGCAAACGGTTGTGGAGGAGTTGACGCTAACGCCGTGGGTGTTCGAATCCGGCAGATTTCACGAGGTGCCGCCGCGGACCGGTTGGGAGCGGGTCCGGTTTCCGAAGCCCGTCGGAACACAATGGGTCGTGCGCACGCGGCACAGCGAAGTGGCCACGATTCCGTTGTCCTTTGCGCACAAGGGGTTATCCGATTGCGATTTCGCTGTATCGTTTGATCGGGGGTTCGTCCGGGAAGTGGTCAAACGATTACAAAACGGCTGGACAGTCCGCGAGCTCGCGAGGTTGCCAACACCGCGGGCCAAGCCGAACGATTACGAGATTTCGCGCGTCATCGTCACGGGCACCCACAAGACGGTCACCGTGGATTGTCATGCGAAGGCAAATCGTCGGTGGCACGCGAGCGCCGGGGACGTCGATACCGGATGCCCGCCGTCGATTGTGGCGCAAATGATCGCCACTGGCGTGATCGCGCAACGGGGTGTGTTGCCGCCGGAGGTGGTGGTGCCCGTTACGGCATTCTTTCAAGAATTGCGCAAGCGCGGGATGAGGATCGTGATGAAAGAGATCAAGCCATGAAAATGTGCGTGGGCGGTCGATGGGTCGAAATCGGCCGGAAGATGGAAGTGGTCCATCCGTACGACAATTCGGTGGTCGATACGGTACCCCACGCGCGCCTGGCGGACGTGGATGCGGCGCTGGCGGCAGCCGTGCGTGGAGCGAAAGAAATGGCCCGCCTCATGGCTTGGGATCGCTACCAGATCTTGAAGAAGGCCGCTGAGAAAATGGAAACTCGCGCGGAAGAATTCGCGCGCACGATCACACTCGAAGAGGGGAAGATCATCGCGGAGGGACGTGCCGAAGTAAGCCGTGCCGTGCAGGTGCTGATGTTGTCGGCGGAAGAGGCGCGGCGGATTCACGGGGAGACGGTGCCATTGGATGCGTCGCCCGGCGGGGCCGGCAAAATGGGATTGACCGTGCGCGTGCCGTGCGGGGTGGTCGTGGCGATCAGCCCATTCAATTTTCCCCTGAACCTGGTCACGCACAAAGTCGCGCCGGCAATCGCCGCGGGCAATGCCGTCGTTATCAAACCACCGTCGAGCACGCCGCTATCGGCGCTCAAACTCACGGAACTTCTGTTGGAATGCGGGCTACCGCCAGAAGCGATCTCCTGTTTGACCGGCCCGGGGGGCGAACTGGGGGAGGCGCTTTGTCGCGACGAGCGGGTACGCAAGATCAGCTTCACCGGCAGCGTGCCGGTCGGAGAACGGATCTGTCAGGTGGCGGGCCTAAAGAAGGTGACGATGGAATTGGGGAGCAACTCCCCGATCATTGTGATGCCGGATGCCGATCCCAACAAGGTGGCGGAGGCGGTCGTGGCGACCGGTTACTCCAATGCAGGTCAGGTATGCATTTCGACGCAACGAGTGATCGCGCATCAGGGAGTGTACGAGCCGGTGTTGGCGGCGTCGAAGTCCAGAGTCGAAGCGCTAACAACTGGGGACCCGCTGAATGAGAAGACGAAAGTCGGTCCGATGATACGCGAACCGGAGGCAAAACGAGTCGAGCAATGGGTGAAGGAGGCGGTGGGGGGCGGGGGACGGATCGTCACCGGCGGCGAACGGCGCGGGGCGATCTACGCGCCGACAATTGTCGCTGACGTAAAACCGGAAATGCGGATTTCCTGTGAGGAATTATTCGGACCCGTGGTGGCGTTCACCGCGTTTCAGGATGTGGAAGAGGCGTTGGCGTTGGCCAATAACAGCCGGTTCGGGCTGGCGGCGGGTGTGTTTACGGAGAGCCTGGACACCGCCATGAAGTTCGCTCGCGAGCTTCAGACCGGTAATATTCACATCAATTGGGGACCCCAGTGGCGCGCCGACCTGATGCCCTATGGAGGCCTGAAAAACAGTGGCTTTGGGAAGGAAGGACCGAGGTACGCGGTCGAGGAAATGACGGAGTTGAAGATGGTCGTATTTCACCTAAGAGATTGAAAGTGTTGACGTTGTTCCAAAGAGTTGTTACAAGTTCGTCGGATTTTGAGAGGCCGCTAGCGGGGTCACGCAACTAATACGACTAGTTTATGCGAACGATGGCACAGCCAGTGACGGGAGGCGCGGCAGGCGTGGACACGCAGCTACAGAATCAAAGTATCAGAGTCGAGCGGAAGCATTTCACGTTCGACCTGAGAGAGAATCCACGGGGACGATTCTTGAGAATTATCGAGGAAGTTAATGGTCGCCGAGACGCCATCATTATTCCCCTGACGGGAATCGAAGATTTCCGCGATCAACTGAACGAGATTATCAAGTTCAGCAAGACGCTCCCGCCAACACCGTAGTCTTTGGGTGTTACGCCGCAAAGTTGGACGAAAAACCGGGGCTGTTGGACGCCACGGGACTTCGAGCTTTTACTCTTTCTCCCTGGCAGTGATTTGGCCCATGGCGGCTTGTGCCTGTTCTCTCACCGTCTGATCGGTGTCTCGGAGCAGCACCACCAGGGCGTTCGTCCCCTCTGGCAGCCCGCATTCGCCGAGCGCCCGTCCGGCTGCACGACGGATTTCGGGGTCTTTATCGTGGACAGCGGCGGCCAATGGTTTCAAGGCCGCGGAATCGTGGATTCTGGCAAGCGCCACGGCGATATCAAATTGCTGCGCAGGCGCAGCCAGTTCGAGTGCACGCCGTAGCGAGGAACGAGCGGAGTCCGTGGCCAGATCGTACAGGGCGCGGGCAGCATTGTACCGCACATTGCCATCGGGATCTGGCAGCAATTGAATCAACCACCCAACCGCGCGGGGATCACCGAGCTTGCCGAGGGCGGCGGCGGCCTCGGCGCGGACGAACCAGTTATCGTCGTACAGCAGCCGAAATAACGGTTTGAGTGCCGCAGGATTTCCCGCTCGACCCAGGGCATGCGCGCAATAGCCCCGCACCCAGAAGTCGGAATCGTCCAAAGCGCGAACGAGTTCATGGAAATCGTTTGTCCCAGGTCGATCAGAAATGAGCTTGGCCGCATTCTCGCGAACGACTCTGTCGCGGTGGCGCAGGATCTCGGCGACGATCCATCGGTCGTCGGGGATGCGTTGCATCGCGAGCGCGGCCTGATCGAGCTGTTCCTCACGGAGCAGAACCACGACGCGCAGGCGCAACAGCGGTGCGGAATCAGGATGTTGTCGGAGATAGTATTCGACCGTGTCCCGGGCCGATGGGATGCGCCCTTCGTCCAGCAAAGCATTTGCCCTGTCGAGGGCGGCGCGTTCCGGACTCTTCACGCACCCAGCGAGCAAGACCATCATGATCAACGTAGCAAGACGTGGCATTATGTATGACCGATACGCTCGGGCATCCGGCAAGCCTGGGCCAATTCCCGCGCGGATACTGGCAGTATCTTTGTCGGGACTTGCGACGTGGTCAAGAGTGAACTGACTGAGCGGGAATTCGTGGGCTTCGGGGTTGACACCCCTTGTGACGGCCCGTAGACTAAACAGAACTATGCTGGGGTCGACATTAAGCAGAGCGGCATCATCCCGTAAATCGCTTTCCAAGCGAACCCTCTCGGATTTATTGGAACCGGTTGCGCTCGAATTGCCTCGGGTGGAAATGGCATTGGCCAGCCAGATAAACAGTTTTGACCCCCGTTTAGGGGACTACATCCAGTATATTCTCGGGGGCACCGGGAAGCGCCTTCGCCCCAGCCTCGCGCTGTTGGCAGGCGGTGCGACGGGAGGCGTTCGGGAAGAGCACATCACTTTGGCTGTTATCGTTGAACTCATCCATATCGCCACGCTTGTTCACGACGATGTGTTGGATGAGGCTCAGCTCAGGCATCAGATTCCGACTTCTAACCATCGCTGGGGCAACGAGATAAGCGTATTGTTGGGAGATTGCCTGTTTGCTCATGCCCTGCAGCTGGCCGCAAGTTACCCAACGACAGAGGTTTGCCGTAGAGTCAGTGAGGCGACAAATACAGTCTGTTCCGGGGAGATCGTTCAAACACAACGCCGGTTTGACCTCGATTTGACGCTCGACCAGTATCTGGACATCATCAACATGAAGACGGGTGCGCTATTTGCTGTTAGTTGCGAGCTGGGCGCTGTTTTGAACGGTGCGCCCGCTTCGGTTGTCAAATCCATGTATGAGTACGGGGCTAATTTGGGCATCGCGTATCAGATTTATGACGACTGCGTGGACATTTTTGGCCAGGAGCGACAGGCCGGAAAGTCTTTGGGAACAGATATGAAGAAGGGAAAGCTGACACTGCCGTTTCTGTTGCTGCTTCAACATGTCGGTTCGGAACGCCGCCAGGAACTGGGGGCAATGATTCTACGAAACGATGAGCAGGAGCAACGACGGTTGCTGCGGCTGGTGCTCGGCAATGGCGTTGTGGCCGAATCATTGGCGGCGATTGACAAGTACGTTGGGAGCGCCCAGGCAAGTCTTTCCGCGCTGCCATTGAATATGTACGCCAGCACACTCGGATCACTGACAGAATATCTTGCGGGGCAAAGTCGATTGCTTCTTCGCGAAGCGGTTGCGGCCTAGCCCATGGGGCTGCGGGGACATCGGTTGGATTGGTATGAAACTCAAGGAAACAATCAAACTCGGTAGCCAGATGCTGCGACGGGCCAGCCCGTCCGCGACCGGGTCGGCCCCCCCAACCGAGCGTGAGATCGACCTCCATCACGAGGATGACGAAGCGCTGGTTCGTCGCACGCAAAAGGGCGACAGCTCGGCGTTTGACGTTCTGGTGGGCCGCTACAAGGAACGGCTTTACGCGACGGTTTACCACATGACGTCGAACCACGAAGACGCCAACGATCTGGTGCAAGACACCTTCATCAAGGCGTACAAGAGTCTGCGGAGTTTTCGCGGTCAGTCGAGTTTCTACACCTGGGTCTATCGGATCGCCGTCAACCGCACGATCAACTTCATCAAGCGCCGCAAGAACCGCAATCAGTACAGCCTTGACGATGTGGACAGTTCGATCCAGACCGACCCCGATCTGGTGGAGCTGATGTCGCATGTGACGCCGCGCCGCGAGGTGGCCCTGACCGAGCTCCAACAGAAATTGAACGAAGCCCTGCAACGCTTGTCTGAACCGCATAGAGCGGTGGTTGCCATGCATGACATCCAGGGAATGACCCACGCCGATATCGCGCGCGTGATGAAGTGCTCGGAAGGCACGGTGCGCTCCCGGTTGTTTTACGCACGACAACAATTGCAAGGGCTGCTCAGCGATTATTTGTGAATACCGCCATGGATTGCAAGAAGGCACAGTCATTGTTCGACGATCTCGCGCAGGACCGGCTCGATCCCGAGACCGCCATGCAGGTGAGCCAACACCTGACCGATTGCACGGACTGCCGTGTGTTGGCACAACGCGCGGCCCGTCTGCAGCGGCTCTTGGCGCTCAAGCGTTACGAGCAACCGGCGACGGAGTATCTGGATAATTTCCTCTCGGAATTTCACAGCCGATTAATGGCAGAAACGCAGCAACCCGCGTGGTGGGAGCAAGCGTTGGGGCACATCGACAGTCTTCTGGTGGTCGGCACGATGCGCGTGTGGCGCTACGGTCTCGCCAGCGCCATGGGCGTGGCCGTCGTCGTGGGTGTGATGTGGATGAGCGTGCGTCAGACGGACGTTCCGGACAGCGCCGCTGACCAGACTGCCGCCGCCAATTCGTCGTTGATGCTCGCCGATTCGCAGTCCACACCAGCCGTGTCGCATTCCGCCCCCGACGCCATCGTGGCCACCGTTCCCGCCTCGCTCCAAGCTGTACCCGGTGATGACCAGCCCGCGACGGCTGGCAGTGTGGACTTGGTTCAGGCCACCACGCACGCGGATTACACGGTGCCGCGCTACGTGTTGGATCGGATCACTCCTGCCAGTTATGAAGTTCCCAATGTCCATTTCTAAGCTGCGCGTCGGTTGGTGCGCCGCCGTTCTGATCGCCGTTACCACCTCGACAGTCTGGGGAGAAAGTTTGCTGGAGACCATGGATCAGGAGGTCTCGTCCATCTACGAGAAATCCAGGGAGGCCATCGTCAAAATCCATGCCTTGCGCCAATTCCAAATCGGCAGTTTGCTCCTGTTGCCCTCGTACCGGATTGCCACCGGCTTCTTCATCGACAAGGATGGCCACATCCTGACCACGGCCACGGTGGTGGACGACATGGATACCTGCTGGATCGATTGGCGCGGCCAGAGAATCAGCGCCCGCATCGTCGGGCGGGATCCCCAGACCAATCTGGCGGTGTTGAAGATCAACCCCGAAAACGGGATGCCGACGCCGTTCCTCCCGCAGGGGGATTCCGACGCATTGCGCGTGGGCTCGATGGTGATCGCCGTCGCGTTTCCCTATGATTTGCCCAGTGCGCCCGTCGTCGGATTTGTCAGCGGGCTGGACATTCAAAGCAACGGGCATGTGTTTCCCACCACCCATATTCGCGCGGGATGCCGGCTCAGTCCCGGACAGGGCGGTGGTCCGCTGTTGAATGTGCATGGGGAGGTTGTCGGCATCGCGGTCGCTGCGCATGCGGACGGCCAATGCTGCGCGCTGCCGATCAATGCCGCCCGCAAAATCAGCCAGGACATCCTAGAATTCGGCCAGGCGCAGCACCCGTGGGTTGGTCTGGGTGTTTCCGAAGGTCAACCCCCCGCCGATCCCGAGTCCGCCGAGCGTCAGGTTTTCGTTCAGCAGGTGTACTCGAACACGCCCGCCGCCGTCGTGGGGTTCTGCAACGGTGATATTCTGGTCTGCATCACGAGCAATGAAGTCCACCATACCGCGGATGTGCTCAACACGATGTTCTTTCATCGGGCCGGCGACCGAGTGGAGTTCATCGTGCGTCGGAACGGACTGGAGCGAAAACTTGTGCTGACCGTCGGCAACCGGCCCGTGCAAGAGGCGTTTGGTTACATGTTGATCCCGCAGCCCGCTCCTCCGGGGCCACCCATCCCGCAGACCGTGGCCGTTCCCGTATCACAAGAGCCCTAGCCCCAAGCGGGAGCCCGCGATTCCCATACAACAGAAAGGCGCGAAACAGCGCTTGGCGCCTCTCGTGCCACAGGGGAATTTCGGAAGGCTTACTTCTTGCCGACCTTCGCTCGGACATCATCGAGTTGACCGGCGGAACCGAGAGCCTGGTTCTTGTGCGCGATCATCTTGGCGTACTCCTCGATGTATATCTTGCCGGGGTCGCGCAGGTCGAACTTCTCGGGATGGTCGCGGAAAAACTCGCGGTGCACGCGTGTCCACACCAGGCGACCGTCGGTGTCGATGTTGACCTTGCAGACGCCCATCTTCGCAGCCGGCAGAAAATCCTCTTCGGGGACGCCGCTGGTGTCGGGCATGTTGCCGCCGGCCTTGTTGATGCGATCGACTTCGTCCTTCGGCACGCTGGAACTGCCATGCATGACCATCGGATAGCCCGGCAGCAGCTTCTGAATCGCCTCGATGACTTCAAAATGCAGCCCCATCTTCTTGCCCGGCTCGGCCTTGAACTTGTAGGCGCCGTGACTGGTGCCGATCGCGACGGCCAGCGAATCACACTTCGTCAGCTTGACGAACTTTTGCGCCTCGTCCGGATCGGTAAGGCAGACGTGGCCGGAGATGTCTTCCTCGACGCCGCCGAGCATGCCGAGTTCCGCTTCGACGGACACGTTGCGAGGGTGAGCGCGGTCGACCACACGTTTGGTGATGGCGGCATTCTTCTCGAACGGCTCGTGGCTGGCATCGATCATCACCGAACTGTAGAACCCGGAATCGATGCAGTCGTAACACGTCGGTTCGTCCCCATGGTCGAGATGCACCGCAAAAATCGCTTCCGGAAAGATCTGTTCCGACGCGCGAATCATGGCTTCCAAATAGCGTTTGTCGGTGTACTTGCGGGCGCCCTTGCTGAGCTGGATGATGAACGGCGCCTTGCTCTGGACGTTGCCTTTGAACAGGCCGACCGTTTGCTCCAAATTATTGATGTTATACGCGCCCAAGGCGTACTTGCCGTAAGCGACCTTGAACAACTGCGCGGTCGTGACAATCATGTCGAATTCTCCTCGAATGAACTACAGGGCCCATCATTGGATCGGGGTGCAACCAACTCCTCGCATCGCCCCAAACAGTAGCGGACACATCCCACGCCGTCAAACCACATTTGGAGGGCAGGCTGCCGCTAATACGGCAGCGGGAATTTTGCGGTCAAGGCGCGAACCTTTTCTTTCACGCGGGCTTGGACTGATGCGTTATCGGGTCTTTCAAGGACTTCAGTGATGAGCGCGGCGATTAGGTCCATGTCCGCTTCCTTCATGCCTCGCGTGGTGATGGCAGGGGTGCCGAGACGAATGCCGCTGGTCACGAGCGGTTTTTCGGGGTCGAAGGGGATAAGATTCTTGTTCACCGTGATGCCCGCTTTGTCGAGAGATTCCTGGGCGATTTTGCCCGTGAGTTTCTTAGGACGCAGGTCGACGAGCATCAGATGATTGTCGGTGCCGCCGCTGACGATGCGGAAACCACGCGACGCGAGCGCCGCGGCGAGCGCCTTGGCGTTCTTAACGATCTGCTGCTGGTAATCCTTGAAACCCGGCTTCATCGCTTCGAGGAAGCACACCGCCTTGGCGGCGATGATGTGCATGAGCGGGCCGCCCTGGATGCCCGGCAACACCCAACTGTCAATGTCCTTGGCGTATTTCGCCTTGCACAGAATCAGCCCCGCGCGCGGACCCCGCAACGTCTTGTGCGTCGTGGTGGTGACAAAATCGGCGTACGGCACGGGGCTCGGATGAATGCCCGCAGCTACCAAACCCGCGATGTGGGCCATGTCGACAAACAACAGCGCCTTCACGCTGTCGGCAATCTCGCGCATCCGTTTGAAATCGATGACGCGCGGGTACGCACTCGCGCCCGCGGTGATCATTTTCGGCTGGCAATCCCGGGCGAGCTTCGCCAACTGATCGTAATCGATTACTTCGGTGTCCGCACGCACGCCGTAATGGACGACCTTGTAGAAGCGGCCCGAAAAATTGCGCGGCGAGCCGTGCGTGAGATGGCCACCATGGGCCAGTTCCATCGTCAGGATCGTGTCCCCGTGCTGGAGGGTGGCGAAGTACACCGCCATGTTGGCCTGCGACCCGGAATGCGGCTGGACGTTGACGTGCTCGGCGCCGAACAGTTGTTTGGCGCGGTCGATGGCCAGTTGTTCGACGATATCCACGTACTCGCAGCCGCCGTAATAGCGTCGCCCGGGGTAGCCTTCGGCGTACTTGTTCGTCAGCACCGAGCCGGCGGCCTCGAGGATGGCCGGCGACACGAAATTCTCGCTGGCGATCAACTCGATATTCTCCTGCTGGCGCTGTTTCTCGCGCTGGATCGCATCGAAAATTTCGGGGTCGGCCCCAGCGAGATCGGACGTCTTCTTCGTGGATGCGCCGGGGATGTTGAGAGTCGGCGGATGGTCCATTTCGCCGACCCGGCGCGCATGGCGGCCACCGCCAAAATCCGTGTGCAGCCAGACATCGAGCAGGTGCTTCGCCTCTTCGGCAGAGGTGTCGATCCCCGAGAGGACGAGGACATTGGCGTCATTGTGCTCGCGGCTGAGTTGCGCCCAATGTTCGGTGCTGACCATCGCGGCACGGATGCCGGGAAAGCGGTTGGCGGCGATGGTCATGCCGATGCCGCTCTTGCAAATGAGCACCCCGCGGTCGAAATTTCCGGCGAGCAACTCGCGCGCCACGATAAACGCGTACTCAGGGTAATCCACCGGATCGGTCGTGTGCGTGCCGAAATCGGCGAACGGATAACCGTGTTGCGCCAGCCAATCCTTCAGGGCCGCCTTGATCTCGACGCCGCCATGATCGCCCGCCAGAGCAATGCGCAGCGGACGGGCGTCCTTGTTCGTGACGGGGGACGCGGCCTCGGCGGTCGCCTTGCGCGCGGCGGCGGTGGTCTGGTCGATAAACACAATCAGGCTCGGCAGGGCATCGCGGATCTCGTCGCGCGTGCGACGGTAGACCTCGACGGATTGGCCGATCGGGTCGGCGATGTCCCGGTTCTCAACCGTGCCCGGTTCTTCGAACTCCCGCACCAGAAACGTCTTTTCCGCCGCGAACGGGAACAACGTCTGGAGCGCGTCCTGATGCTGGCGGGTCATTACAAAGATGAAGTCGGCCTGTTGCACGAGGTCGCTATTCAGCGACTGGCTCAGGTGCGAAGAAATGTCGACGCCGAGTTCGGCGAGCACCTCGACGGCGACATCGGTCACGTGCAGGCCGTCCAGCGCGCCGAGGCCCGCGGAGACGATCTGGATGTCGTCGCGACCTCGCAACATGTGACGAAGGAGGCCCTCCGCCATCGGGCTGCGGCAAACATTGCCTGTGCATACGAGCAGAACCTTTTTCATCGAATCCTCATTGTGTGCTGATCGCCGGCCGAATGCGCCCCAGGGCGCCCGCTATTGCCAGGACAAGAGCACCCGGATACCCTTCAAAATGTCCACCGCCCGTTGCAACACCACATCCCGCACGTTTTGGATTTCGCCTTCCTCTTCGTGGTCCCCGTCGGACGAAGACTCGTCCGCATCGACCGGCTGTCCGTGAAACGCCTTGACCAACTGCGCTTCGGTCAGATCTTTTTTCTTCACGCGTGGTTGCAGGCTGACGGTCAACGTCTCGTTGGTTGCCGGGGCGAAC
>JBEKUF010000053.1:0-19564 GCA_049515295.1 Verrucomicrobiia bacterium
ACTGCGTGATGGTCTGCTGCGTGTCGGCGTCGAAGTTGCCGCCCATCGCGGCGGAAATCTGGGCCAGTTGATCGGCGGAAAGACCCGGATTGCCGCGAAACATCATGTGCTCCAGCGCGTGCGCCATGCCGGGAAAACCCGCGGGTGTTTCGTCCGACCCGACCTGATAGTTCACCACCGTGGTCACCACCGGCGCGATCGGATCGCGCACGATCACCACCCGCAACCCATTCTTCAGCGTCGCCCGTAGGATATCTTTATCGGGCGTGAATTGGGCGCCAGCCTGTCGTTCGCCCAGCGAGAACAAGAGTGCTGTTAAAAATAGTGCAGTCGATAGCTTATGTTTCATTATCTCGTAGTGCGATTCAACGTGGATTCGACACCCTTATCATGTGTCGAGGAACAGATCAACGGCGCATATCATTTCCCCAGCGCGAGCATCCGCTCGATCGGCACGAGCGCACGGCGGCGAATGTCTTCGTCGAGGGTGATTTCGGGGGAAAGATTTTCCAGCGCGGCGACGGCCTTTTCGAGCGTGTTCTTCTTCATGAAACTGCACTCGTTGCAGTGGCAGGAATCGGTCGGCCCGGGAATAAACACCTTTCCGGGCACTTCCTTCTGGAGCCGATGCAACATGCCGGCCTCGGTCACGATGATAAATTCGGGCGCGGGCGAATTACGGCAATAGCTCACCATCTTCTCGGTCGAGCACACCTCATCGGCCATCATCCGGACCGCCGGCAAACATTCCGGGTGCGCGACGATCTCCGCCTCGGGATGTTCCTGTCGCAACCGGAAAATCGCCTTGTGCGTGAACAGCACATGCGTCGAACACGCGCCCGGCCAGAGAATCATCTGTCGGCCTGTCTGCGCCATTACCCATTGACCGAGGTTCTGGTCGGGCACAAACAGAATTTTCTTGTCCGGCGGAATCGAGTTCACCACCTTCACGGCGTTGCCCGAGGTGCAGATGATGTCCACCAGCGCCTTCACCGCCGCGGTGCAGTTGATGTACGCGACGACATACACGTCGGGATGCGCTTCCTTCCATTTGGCCAGCGCTCCGGCGTCGCACGAATCCGCCAGCGAACACCCCGCATCGAGATCGGGCAGAATCACCGTTTTGCCCGGGTTGACGATCTTCGCCGTCTCGGCCATGAAATGGACGCCGCAGAACAGAATCACATCGGCATCCGTCTCCTTCGCCTTGAATGAAAGACCCAGCGAATCCCCGACGAAATCCGCCACGTCCTGCAGCTCCGGCACCTGATAATTGTGCGCGAGGATGACCGCGTTCTTGAGCTTCTTCAGCTCCCGAACCCGTTCCTGAAGTTCCGTCGTGTCAGCCGTGGTAATCATGGTTGCCATCTCGCCTGCTCCAAGGTTATCGGAATCACCCGCGTTGTCAACGCGTGGCTGGCGTCAACGGAAGGCTCGCCCCATGGCACTTGCCGATCCACCGAATTTCGGCGATATTGAGCGCGGCGTTGGTGGCACACCAATTGCATTCGTATTGAACGCGCCCGCGTGAGTCGGGTCAGAATAGGCATGATTATGATGGACAAACAGCATTTCCGTGACAGCTTCCGTGTGGCCCGATGGTTGACCATCGGGTTTTGTGTCGTTGTGGCGGCATCCGTTTCTTCGTTGAGCTTTGCGGGGGCGACACCGGCCTCCTCGTCGTCTAACGGCGACATCGATCTCGCCCGACGCCTCGAAAGCGCGTTCGAGAGGGTCGCCGACCAGACCAGCCCCTCGGTCGTCGTCATTACCACCAAGCACAAGGAGTCCTCAACGTCGGATGCGCCAGGCGGTGACGACGGCGAGAACGGCCAGCAGTTTAAGGGCACACCCTTCGAATTTTTCTTTCGCCACATGCCCCAGCAAGACATGCCCGACGTCGAGAGCCAGGGTTCGGGCGTCATTCTGCGCAAGGACGGCTACATTCTCACCAACCAGCATGTCATTGACGGGGGCGGCCAGATCACCGTGCTGTTGAAGGACGGCACCAAGTTTACCAACGCCGTGGTGGTGGGTGTGGACGACCGCATCGATGTCGCCGTCATCAAGGTGGACGGGAAAGACCTGCCCGCCGCCAGGATCGGTGACAGCGACGCCGTGAAGGTCGGTCAATGGGCCATTGCCATCGGCGCGCCGTATGAGCTCGATTACAGTTTCACGGTCGGATTCGTCAGCGCGAAAGGCCGCAGCGGCGTTGCCGGTCGTGCCGGCAGCAACGCCTACGAGGATTACCTTCAAACGGACGCGTCGATCAACCCCGGTAACTCGGGCGGCCCGCTGTGTGACATTGAAGGCCGCGTCATTGGCATCAACACGCTCATTCGCGGACTCAACCGCGGCATCGGCTTCGCCATCCCGATCAACATGGCGATGGATTCCGCCGACAAAATCATCAAGGAAGGCAAGGTCAAGCGTCCGTGGATCGGTATCGGCATTGAAGGCATTGACGATGACAAGGATTTCGCGGAACTCCAAGAGGACGTGAAGGACGGCGTCGCGGTCAAAGAGATTCGCGAAGGCACCCCGGCGGCGAAGAGTGATCTTCAACCCGCCGACGTGATTGTGGCGGTGGACGGTGTCACAGTGAAAACACCCCGCGAATTGCAACAACAGATTCTCCGCAAGAACATCGGCCAGAAGGTCGTGCTCACCGTGGTGCGCGGCGACGAGAATGTCCGTGTCTCCATCCAGACGGACGAGATGCCCGATCAACTCCAAACGGTCTCGCTCGAGCGGCATGCGATGCCCAAGGCGGAAACCGCGTTCGGCCTGACCGTGCAGACGCTGACCAAGGAACTCGCCGAGCGGTTGAAGATCGCGGCATCCGATGGCGTCGTGGTGACCGATGTTGCCGACAGCAGCGCGGCACAGCAGAAGGGCTTGCAACGCGGAGACGTGATTACCTCCGTCAACCGCGCGCCCGCCCATTCGGTCGAGGATTTCAAGTCCGCCATCGCCAAGGCCAACCAGGACAAGGGAGTGCTGGTGTACGTCAAGCGCGGGCGCACGACCACCTTCGTGGTGCTGAAGGACTCGAAATAGTTTTGCTGTTCTCCGCACGCGAGACCTCCCCCGACTGGCCATGGGGAAGGTTTTCATTTTTGGCGTAAGCTTGTCAGCCGACGCTATTTTGTTACACTGGATGGGTGATGAAGATCGCAAGGGGGGCGCTGAACCGTCGGTTGCGCACAATCCGTTGTCTGTTGATGGACGTGGATGGCGTGTTGACCGATGGAAAGCTGCATATCGCATCCGACGGGACCGAGTCCAAGATTTTCGACGTACAGGACGGTCATGCCATCGCGATGGCCCAGCGGGTGGGACTGACGATCGGGTTCATCTCGGGCCGGCCCTCGAAGGTGACAACCCAACGGGCGGCCGAGTTGGGTGTCAAACTTGTGTTCCAGAAGCCGATCGACAAGATGGAAATGGTCGAAACTGTCAAACGCCGCCACGGGTTCACCAACGAGGAAATCGCGTTTATCGGCGATGAGTTGGTGGACCTGCCTGTGCTGCGGCGTGTCGGGCTGGCGGTCGCCGTCTCGAATGCCGTCAACGAGGCCAAGGGCGTGGCCCACTACGTCACAAGCCGCCGCGGCGGCGACGGCGCAGTGCGTGAGGTCATCGAGATGATCCTGAAAGCGCGCGGCTCGTGGAAGAAGGCGATTGCCAGGTATCTGACGGTGGCAGTGGCGGCGCTCCTGGTCGCCACCCCGCGCCTGTTCGCCGATGGCGATGCGAAACCCCCAACAGAGGCAGGCAAGAAGCCGGCGGACACGGGGACGGGCTATATTGAGAAGTTCGAGGTGCCGGAACGCGATGATGACGGCAATCTGAAATGGAAACTGTTGGGCGAACGCGCCGTGATTCGCCCCGATGGCCTGATGGACATCCAAAACGCTCGCGCGGAGTTCTACACCAGCAACAAGGTGGACATGGTATTCACCTCGCCGACGTGTTTGCTCGATCGCATGAATAGCCACGCCACAACCGTCGATCACGTGCGCATCGACCGTGAGAACATGGTGTTGACGGGCATCGGCGGGGAGTGGGACGGCAACACCACCTCGATGGTGATCCGCAGCAACGTCTGCGTCGTTATCACCAACGGACAACAGAATTTGGGGGGGCAACCGAAGCAGCCATGAAAAACATCCTTGTCGTTGCCGCGGCCAGCGCTGCCGCTCTGGTTCTTGTCGCAGCCGCCGCCATCTCGGCAACCAACACGCAGGAACAAGCGACCGAAACGGGCGCGACTTCACCCCCGCCCGTCGTCGCGAAATCCCCGCTTCCGATCAGCGGTTCCACAAATGAGCCGACCATCATTACCGCCGACCTTCTGCATGGAGACTACGCGCACAACGTGGGCACGTTTGAAGGCAATGTGCTCGTTATCGACCCGCGCATGACGGTGCGCGCGGACAAGATGACCGTGTTTTTCGGCGCCACAAACGTCCTGACGACCACCGGCACCACGACGACCACGAACACAACCCGTTCTGTGCAGAAGATCATTGCCGATGGCGCCGTGGTCATGACCACACCCGACAACAAGAAAAGCAATAGCGAACACGCCGAGTACACGGCGAACGACGGCAAGGTCGTGCTGACGGGCGGTCACCCGCGCGCCGAATCTGCCGACGGCGTCGTCACGGGCGACAAGATCACGTTCTGGCGCGATTCGCAGCGAATGGACGTCGAAAACAGCCAGACCGAAACGAACCGCCCCCGCCTGCTGATCTATCCCGAAGAGCAGCGGAAGGAAAACGCCGAAGGGAAGTGAACCTAAGGCGTCGGACCGGGGAACCGGTGCGGAGTCAATTCGACCTCAGCGATGCTGTTGCCGCGCTTGTCAGCCGTGGTGATTCTGGTACACTGCCATCCAATGAATCAAGGTGGGCATTGAAGATGGCGATGGATGTCGTTTGGGGGCAATGGCATTGAGCGAGTCGGCAGACAATAATGTCCTGCTCCGCACGCAGGGGCTTGTCAAGATTTACGGCGGGCGGCGCGTGGTGGATGGGGTGGACATCTACGTCCGCGCCGGCGAAGTTGTCGGTCTGCTCGGGCCGAATGGCGCGGGCAAGACCACCTCGTTTTACATGGCCGTCGGCCTGATCAAACCCAACGCGGGCAAGGTGTTCTTCGACGGCCAGGACGTGACGCGGCAACCGATGCACAAGCGGGCCCGGCGCGGCATCAGCTACCTGTCCCAGGAGCCCAGCGTCTTCCGCAAACTGACGGTGGAAGAAAACATCATGGCGATTCTCGAGACGCTGCCATTGTCAGCCGAGGAACGAAAGTTTCGTCTGGATTATTTGTTGGAAGAACTGGATATTAAGCCGTTGGCCAAGAACAAGGCGTACACCCTGAGCGGTGGCGAACGGCGACGGCTGGAGATCACGCGGGCGCTGGTTACCGGGCCGAAGTTGATGCTGTTGGACGAGCCGTTCAGCGGCGTCGATCCGATTGCGGTGCACGAGGTGCAAAAGATCATTGTCGAGTTGAAGAACAAAGGACTCGGCATCCTCCTGACCGATCACAACGCTCAGCAGACGTTGCGCATTGTCGATCGGGCGTACCTGATCCACCATGGCAAGGTCGTGCGCGAGGGCACCAGCGACTTCCTGACCAACGACCCGCATAGCCGGGAGATTTATTTGGGGCCCGACTTCACCATGTGAGGCGGGTTGCCGAGAACAAGAGGAGAAGGCTTTCATGGACATGACAGTGACCGGTCGGCACGTGGACGTCACGCCGGCCATTCGGGAATACGCGGAGAAGAAACTCGATCAAATCGGGATCGATTTCCCGCGCATTTTGAGCGCGCATTACATTTTGGAAGTGGACAAGTTCCGCCACATTGCGGAACTCGTGTTGCAATGCGGCAACCACATCACCATCGAAGCTCGCGAGGTCAGCGAAGACCTGTATGCGTCCATCGACCGTGTGGTGGACAAGGTGGCGCGCCAGATGCTCAAGTACAAAGCCAAGATCCAACGTCATCGCCCGCGCAAAGCGGTACTGTACCATGTCGACGAACAGGTCATGACGCATGACCTTCATGAGGAGGAAGGTACGACGCGGATCGTCCACACGGAGAAATTCGCGATCAAACCGATGTTCGTGGACGAAGCGGTGTTGCAGTTGGAACTGTCGGACCGCCAGTTTCTGGTGTTCCTGAACGCCGAGACGGAGAAGGTCAACGTCATGTACCGGCGCAAAAAGGGCGATTTCGGCCTGATCGAACCCACCCTGAGCTGAGCATGTCAACCGCCTCCGTCCCTACCGTCACCGTTGAGCGCTTCTACCTGAATCACGCCGAGCAGCTGCAGCTCAGGCTCATCGCCGGCGGCGCGGGCCTGTCGCGCAAGATTCAGGAAGGTTCGGTGAACCGGCCCGGGCTCGCGTTGGCGAAATTCTTCAAGTATTTCGCGATGAAACGCGTCCAGGTAATCGGCGGCGCGGAGTGGGCGTTCCTTAAATCGCTGGGTGAGGAGGAAGGCGCCAAGCGCATCGAGCGAATGCTCAAGTCGAAGATTCCGTGCCTCGTGTTCGCGCGCAATGTCAATCCCCCTCCGCTCGTGCAGCAAAAATGCGACGAGTATCAGGTGCCGCTGTTCAAGACCAAGATGGTCACGATGAAGTTCATCAACGCCGCGACCATCGCGCTGGAGATGGAGTTTGCGCCGCAGATCAGCGAGCATGGTTCCATGGTGGACATTCTGGGGATTGGTGTGTTAATTCGTGGGGAGAGCGGCATCGGCAAGAGCGAGAGCGTGCTGGCACTGTTGGAACGGGGCTACAGCCTCGTCAGCGACGATATCACGCGCATCCGCCTGCTCGAAGGCCGCGAGTTGGTGGGAGCCTCGTCCGAGACGACGCGCTACCACATGGAGATCCGCGGTCTGGGCATCATCAATGTCCCCGCGGTCTTCGGCGTCGCAAGCGTACGCCCGGAGAAGAACCTGAATTTGGTGGTCACCCTCATGGATTGGGACAAGATGGAAGAGGTCGACCGCATCGGCATCGAGCGACAAACGTACAAGATCCTCGGGATCGAGGTGCCGCATGTGATCATCCCCGTGCGACCGGGCCGCGACATTGCCCGGTTGATCGAGGTGGCGGCGCTGGACCAGAAGTTGAAGAGCCTGGGCCACAATGCGGCGCGCGAGTTTAACGAGCGGCTCATCGAGCGGATGCGCACGCCCGCGGGATCGCAACGGGAGCAACAGCGCAGATGATTCTGTCGCGCAAAGGCAGCAGTGGTTCGGAAACCAGGACGGCGAGCCGGGCGGTCACGGTGATCAACAAACTCGGTGTCCATGCGCGACCGGCGGCGCTGTTCGTCAAGACGGCCAACAAATTTGCCAGCGATATCACCATCGAAAAGGACGGCGAACAGGTCAATGGCAAGAGCATCATGGGTCTGATGATGCTGGCCGCGGGCCAGGGCTCCAAACTCGTTCTCATCGCCGAGGGACCCGACGCCGAAGCGGCCGTGCGCGAGCTGGAATTATTGTTTCAACGCAAGTTCGACGAAGAGTAGGCGGACCGAAGCCATATGGCAGAACGCAGTTTCCAAGGTATTGGCGTGTCCCCGGGCGTTGCCCGAGGCAGGATCTATGTCTATAGCGTGGCCGAAGAGGTCGTCCCCGAATACGACGTTGCCGCCGAGGACGTTCCCAAAGAGATCGCACGTTTCGAGCAGGCGCTGATCAAGACGCGCGAGCAGTTGCATGAATTGCAGAGCCGGATCGCCTCGGGCATCGGTTCCAGTTCGCCGTCGACGATCCTCGACGTGCATCTGTCCATTACCGAAGACCCGGCGCTGATCGATTCGGTCATCAACCGCCTCCAACAGGAACGGAAGAATGTTGAGTTCGTGTTTCATGATGTCAGTCGCAAATACGTCACCACGCTTTCCGAGTTGCAGGACGAAATGTTTCGCGAGCGGGCGGCGGACGTGCAGGACGTCGCGCGCCGCATCATGCGCAATCTCCTCGGCCATGATCACCGCGTGCTGACCAATCTGCCGCCCGATACCATTGTCGTGGCGCACGAGCTTTCGCCGTCCGACACCACTTCGCTGGACCGTCAACACGTCAGCGGGTTTGCCACCGACGTGGGTAGCCACACGTCCCACACCGCGATCGTCGCTCGTTCGATGAACCTGCCCGCCGTCGTCGGCCTGCGCAACCTCAGCCAGTTCGTTCATGACGGCCAGCGGGCGATCCTCGACGGCTACAGCGGCACGTTGATCATCGCACCGAGCGAGCAGACCCTGTTCATCTACGGCCAACTGGAAGTCAAACGCCACAGCGTTCAGGAACGTCTGGATGCGTTGCACGATCTGCCGGCGCAAACGCTCGACGGCCATCGCATGATTCTTTCGGGCAACATCGAGTTGCCGACCGATACGCCGGCCGTGCTCGCCGCCGGCGCGGAAGGCATCGGGCTGTTTCGTACCGAGTTCCTCTATCTTAACCGCGCGGAGTTCCCCAGCGAAGAGGAACAGTATGCGCAATACGTCGAAGTCGCCCGCGCGGTGAAACCCCACTCGGTCATCATCCGCACGCTCGACATTGGCGGCGACAAGTTCCGTAGCGAGGACACCACGCCGGTGGAGGTCAACCCGTTTCTCGGCTTCCGCGCGATCCGATTCTGTCTGGCCAACGTGGACATCTTCGAGGCGCAACTGCGGGCGATCCTGCGCGCCAGCGCCGAGGGCAACGTCCGGATCATGTACCCCATGATCAGTGGCGTGGCCGAGGTGGTGCAGGCCAACGACATTCTCCGACAGGTCATGCATGACCTGAAGAAAGAGCGGGTGGCGTTCGACGAACAGATTCCGGTCGGGGCAATGATCGAAATTCCTTCGGCCGCGCTGACGGCCGAGATGCTGGCCCCCGAGGTGGACTTTTTCAGCATCGGTTCCAACGATCTGATCCAATACACCATGGCCGTCGATCGCGTGAACGAAAAGGTCGCCAATCTGTACGAACCGACCCACCCCGCGATCCTGCGGCTGATCCGCTCGGTCGTGGAAGCCGCGCATAACAACAACATTTGGGTGGGGGTGTGCGGTGAGATGGCGGGCGAACCGCTGTTCGCGCCCCTGCTCCTCGGCATGGGGATCGACGAATTGAGCGCCGCGTCGTCGAGCCTGCCGCGCGTGAAGGAAGTGATTCGTCGCCTCACCTTGCGTGAAGCCCAGGAACTCGCCGCCGCGTCGTTGCATGCCAATTCCGGGCGCGAAGTGCTGGCGATGCTCAACGCGCTATTGCAACGCGTCGATCCAGACCTGCTCGCGTAAACCAGACAGCCAGGGCTCTTCGGGAACACGCGGCGTGAAACCACTGATTCCGCTTGGCGGTTGCGCCACGAGCACTCAGGCGTCAGAGTATTCTCGTGGTGGGTTTGCTATTCGTACTGCTTGAAATCTCAAATCAGGACACTGCCAAAATCGCTTGTGATTTGGCCATCAGTCCAATACAATGTTTGGCCAAGTCGGCGAGGTTGATGACCAGGCTTTGAGTAGTACCTCCCTGAAATGAAGGATTGTATGGATAAGAGACGGTATTTGTTTTCATCGGAATCGGTGACCGAGGGTCACCCGGACAAGGTTTGCGATACGATTTCGGACGCGGTGTTGGACGCCTGCCTGAAGCAGGATCCGAAGAGCCGCGTGGCCTGCGAGACGCTCGCCAAGTCCAACCTCGTCGTGCTCGCCGGGGAAATCACGACCAAGGCGCACCTCGACTACTGCAAGATCGTCCGCGAAGCCATTCACGAAATCGGCTATACGAAGGACGTCAGCACGGTGTTCAATGATGAGGACTGCCAGATTCTCACCGCCATCGTCAAGCAGAGTCCTGACATCGCGCAGGGAGTGGATGACAAGGCGGCCGAAGGCAAAGCCACCGCCGAGCAGGGCGCGGGCGACCAGGGATTGATGTTCGGCTTTGCCTGTACCGAGACGCCCGAGTTGATGCCCGCGCCGATCATGTATGCGCACAAGCTCGGGTTGAAACTTTCCAAGGCCCGCAAGAGCGGCCAGATCAAATGGCTGCGTCCCGACGGCAAGACCCAGGTCACCATTGAGTACGAAAATGACAAGCCCGTCCGCGTCCACACGGTCGTCATTTCCAACCAGCATGCGGACAACGTGAAGCACACGGAGATTGCGGAAATTCTCATCGAGGAGATCATCAAGACGACCATTCCGAAGCACCTGCTCGACAAGGACACGCGCTATCTGATCAATCCAACCGGCCGTTTCGTTATTGGCGGCCCCGAAGGCGACAGCGGACTGACGGGCCGCAAAATCATCGTGGACACCTATGGCGGCATGGGGCGTCACGGCGGGGGCGCATTCAGCGGCAAGGATCCCAGCAAAGTGGATCGTAGCGCGGCGTACATGGGCCGTTATATCGCCAAGAATATCGTGGCGGCGGGCCTGGCCGAGCGCTGCGAAATCCAGTTCGCCTACGCCATCGGCTATCCGGAACCTGTGAGCGTATCGGTCGATACGTTTGGCACCGGCAAAGTTTCCGCCGAGAAAATCGAAAAGGCTGTACTGGAAGTGTTCAGCTTCAAGCCGGCGAACATCATCAAACAGTTGAACCTATTACGGCCGATTTATGGCAAGACCACCAATTACGGTCATTTTGGGAAGACCGAGGACCTGGATGCGCTCACGTGGGAGCGCACCGACAAGGCCGAATCGCTGAGAAAAGCCACTCGCTAGTCCAAATTGCTACCGGAACACTCGATTGGTGGCAGGTTTTGGCCGAATGTGTAAAGCGGTTGACCTGTGCGCAACATCGACGGCGTAAGGGTTGCAGAAGTCTGCTGTATGAAATCAGGATGAAGAAGTTCCTCCACCATGTTGTCGCGTCCGCAACTGGGCTTGCACGAGCTTTCTTTTTGCTCTTGGCGTTGCCTTCCATTGTCACCACTGTTCGCGCGGCCTACCCATCGCCCACTGACTGGCGAAACGAGAACATCTACCAAATCCTGACGGATCGCTTCTACGACGGCAATCCGTCGAATGATAATGTGGAAGCCAGCCACGGCTCGCCGTATGCGCCAACAGCCAACAACGGCATCAATGGCGGCGACTTCCAAGGCATCGAGATGAAGCTCGATTACATCAAGTCGCTCGGCGCAACCGCCATCTGGATCTCGCCGATCGTATTCAATGTCGGCGGAACTTCCGCTTACCATGGCTACGGCGCACAGGACTTTTACACCCTGGCGCCGCACTGGGGCACGATGACCGATCTGTCCAACATGGTCGAGGCCGCGCACGCCCGGGGTATCAAGGTCATTCTCGATCTCGTCTGCAATCACACGGGCACTCTGATCACCACCAATAACGCCAGCACCAATGCCGGTTGGCCGAACTATGTGGCGCCGCCCGGCGGCTATCAATTGCAGTACATCAACAATAGCAACCAGCATGCGTTCCCGTTTAACCCGACCAACGTTTCCCCGCCACAGCTATCAAGCATTTTTCACACGAACGGCAACATCGACGCGTTCAACTATCCATCGGGCACCTAGGAGGTGGTGCTCGGAGAATTGGACGGCTTGGACGATTTGCGTACCGAAACCACCTACGTCCGCACCAACCTGATGAACATTTACACCAACTGGGTTGGGATCGCCGACTTCGACGGGTTCCGCGTGGACACGGCGATCGAAGTGGACTACGGCTTCTGGCAGTACTGGTGCCCGCAACTGCACCAATTTGGCACCACCATCGGCAAATCCAATTTCTTCATGTTCTGCGAGGCCGACTCCGGCAACGAGCAGCAGATCGGCTCCTACACGGGGACGGAGGAAGGTGGGCCGTTCATGTTCGATGCGACGCTGGACTACGCGCTGTATTACAACTGCATCAACTCGGTGTTTGCCACGGCCTCGGGCGACACGCAACAGATCGAGTCCCACTACGATAACATCGCCACGTATTACGATTCCAACTCCTGGTATCGATTGGTCACATTCCTCGACAACCACGACCAGCCGCGGTTCCTGAGTTCCGACAATGCCAATGGCAACACCAACAATTTGACCGTAGCGCTGCAGTTTCTGTATACGTCGCGCGGCATTCCGTGCCTGTACTACGGCACCGAGCAAGGGTTCGAAGGCGACGACTACAATAACGACAACCGCGAAGACATGTTCGCGGGCGGATGGCAGCCCCAAGTGCCCGTTGCGGGCGACAACTTCAACGAGACCTCTCCGCTCTTTCAGCAAGTGGCCCGGCTCAACAACTTCCGCCGGCTCTATCCCGCATTGTGCACCGGCGTGCATAACAATTTGTGGAATAACCCGAACGGGCCTGGACTGTTCGCCTATTCGCGCGTGCTCAGCAACGAGGAGGTCTTCGTGTGCTTCAATACCGCAGCTACGAGCCAGACGTTGACGAATCGCCCAACGACGTACACCCCCGGCACTGTCCTGGTCAATTTGCTCAACACCAACGATACCATTATCGTGACCAGCGCTTTGGGCACCAACGCCACGCCGCTGATCACCGTGCCGGCCATGACCGCCAAGATTTACATTGGCCAGTCGCTGGTACTGCCGCTGGATCCCGTGGTCACGAACCAAATCCCGTCACACGCGGCGACGAACGTGTCCATTGCGGCATCCGTCGTCCTTCGGTTCAGCAAGCCCATGAACACCAACTCGGTGCAGGAGGCATTCTCGGTTACGCCAGCAACATGCACGTGTATCAGCACCGGTTCGCTCACGGTATGCTCGGCGCAAGCCTCCCCGAGCACATCACCGATAGCCGGCTCGTTCACGTGGGACACGTTGCAGGACACCATGACATTTACGCCGAGTGGCGGATGGTCCCCGTCCACGACGAACCTGGTTCACTTGGGCACAAACGCAGTCGATTCGGTGAGCGGCAATTCGTTTTTCGGAGCGTTCGATACCTATTTTGTGACCTCCAGCAACACGGTGGTGGACCTCACGCCGCCGACGGTGTCAATTGACACGCCCACGAATGGCGCCACGGTCGTGGGGACACTTTCGATCACGGGCACCGCTTCCGATAACGTCGCTGTGGCGAGCGTCCAGTTCAGCATTGACAATGGCAGTTGGGTCACCGCGTCGGGCACGACCAATTGGTCGTTCTCGCTGAACTCGCAATACATGCTGAATGGGCTGCACACAATCTACGCGCAGGCGACCGACACGTCGGGGAACGTGTCGACCATCCAGTCGGTCACGGTCAACGTCTTCAACGTGCCGGGCGCCTATCTCACGCGCGTCAGCCCCGGCGACCCCTACACCGTCACCGATTGCACCGCCAACGTGTGGGTGAAAGACCAGACCAACAGCTTCAACTCCTTTGGTTATACCGGCGACAGCCTCACCGGCTTCGTCAACAACGCGATCGTGGGCATTTGTTCGAATGCGTATCGGCTGTATCAATGGGAACGCTACAGCTCGGGCGGCGGGTTCAGTTATCTCTTCGATTGTCCGGAAGGCATCTATCAAATCCAGTTGTTGGAAGCCGAGACGTACTGGAGCACCAACGACCAGCGTGAGTTCAACCTGTTCATCCAGGGTCAGCAGGTGCTCACCAACTTTGACATCTTCGCGGCTGCCGGCGGCAAGAATATTCCCATCACTCTGGTGTTCACGGCCATCGTCAACAACGCGCAACTGGATATGAACTTCGTGCCCGGCGCCGCCGACAACGCACGGGCCTCGGGTATCCAGGTTCTCAAGATTGGCGACCTCGACAGTGATGGCGACGGCATTCCGGATTGGTGGATGCTTGGCTGCTTCAATCACCCCACCGGCCAGTCCAACGACAATTCGCTGGCCAGTGATGACGCGGATGGGTCTGGTTTCTCGAACTTGCAGGACTACCTCGCGGGCACCGACCCGCTCGATCCCAGCACCACCTTCCGCATCACGAACATCACCATTACGAACAATACGGATGTCCAAGTCACGTGGACAACCGAACCGAACAAAACCAATCAGCTGCAGAGCAGCAGCGTTATCGGCACCAACAGCGTGTGGAACAGCGTTGGCACGATCACGATCGGCACCGGCTCGCCCGCCACCCAGACCGATCCGGGCGCGGCCACCAACAATCCGCAGCTGTTCTACCGCGTGTTGCTGGTGCAATAGGTTAAGTGTCCCACTGCCCGCGTGCCTCAGTGTGTCAGCCAGCCGAGATGGAGCACAGAGAGAAGCAGTGCTGACAAGATTCCGTTTCGAAGACCAACCTTACGGTCGGCCATCTGTCGCCAGACGCACAAGCTTGCAAATGCCGCGGACGCTTAGGCTGCCGGGAACGGTCACCCGGACAATGACCGTGTCGCCGGCCGTTTCAATGTGGCTGCTGTCCAACGCTTGGCGCACCGTCCGTTTTGTGTCGCTGTTGCCGTAGACATCGACCACCGACCGGGCCATTTCCCGCCAGCTGATCAATGTCGTAGCGGTCGCCGCAGCGGCTTCGGGGCTTGCGGAAATCAACCGCGCGTCGCACTGCCAACGGTCGAACGCCAACTCAGCCTTGATGGCCACAGCGCGCACTCGTGATCGGATGCTGCCGGGTAACAGCGAATCCGGTGTCGCCAGGACCGCCACCATGCGCAGGGGCTCCACGGTCTGTTCACATAGCAACGTCGGGTCCCCTTTTAGCATTTGGTCAAAGGCTCGCTTGAGCGGGCCAGATCGTTCGGCGGGACCGAGCCAGGTGACAGACGGAGCGCAAATCAAACGCAGCCAGTTTTCAAAGGGTGTAAAGAGGTCTCCATGCTCAAACCGGAGCCGATGCCGTCCATTGGGAACCATCTCATCAGGGATGTTGTCAAGAGTGTTGAACACCTCCACGACCACGTCGGTCACACTGTTCCCTTCCTGTCGATACGCCGCGACTACGAGAATCGGCTCGGAACCAAAGCGATCATCTGACGACTGGCTCTGGCGGGAAAACTCTGATGCGACGGTTCGAAACACGGGTTCATCCTCTGGGAAGGCTCGACGCAACAACGAAACAGGATTGCGGAACTGGGTTGGCACATCTGCTTCCGCTGCCCCTGGCGACAAAGTCTGAGCCGCTGGTGAAATCGATGGGATAATATCGCGGTGGTCGCTGAATACTGGCTCGCCGAGGTCGGCTACAAGTACGGGGTGAAAGCCGGAGAGCTTGCTTGCCGCCGCTGTGGTATCAATGACCATGGGCACGTGGATGCCGCTTTCCCGTTCGTCGTCCCGGCGGCTGTATTCATATGCGACCTGGAGATGTCCCAATTTTCTGGATAGCGCTTCGTTGCGCAAATCGCGCTCCAAGTCAGCCAGGACTCGAACCGCCCGACGCGTGTCATCGCCTGGCAATTCTGACGCCGCTCGGAGCCGCGTCTCATAGCCCGCTTGAATCAATGAGGCTTGCACCTCATGATATGCCTCCAACACCAACGAGAAGGCTTCGTCCTGATTCTGGAGTTCACGCGGAGCCGGTGCGTGACTGAAGGACGGTGATTCCGCACGAGCCACTCCAAGCGCAAGTGCGCTGGTCGCCACTAGGACACTGATTCGCACTGCCGCGAAATTCATGGTTCCCCCGCCCACGAGCGGTCGGGCGTCCATCCTCCTTAATTCAATTCTGGCAGAAACACTGCGTCGTTGCGTTGTCGCACCTGCACGCCCGCAGATGGGACGGTTGGACCCAAAAAACAGGCCCGCAACAAGCTTCCTGGTGCACTTAGAGCACGAGCGATTCAGGTTTGCAAGATGTTTCGCGCCGCAATGAGCGCAAGGCGGTCAGGAAAAAAACCAAAAACTGTTGGCGGCAGCAGCCCGATGCGCCCGTTCATGCCGTCAGCCCTGAAAACTGCTGGTGCCGGGGGCGGGCGTCATGTTAGAAGGTTTCCTGCCGATCCTCGGGAGCCAAACGCATATCGAAATGCCTGGCGTTGCCGGAGTCGCGCCTCTGGGCCCCGGCGGCGCACACCGGCCGATCGGCGAAATCCACGGGTATTTCGTTGATTTGCTGGCTTTCGGATTGTATGTTTTGTGACTCCAAGAACTTGGTCATCTAAACAATGGCGACGGCAAAATAGTTATGGCAACCATCAAACTTTCTCCCCCACGAACACAACTCACCAGGGCCGCCGGCAACGGCGCCAAGGGCGATTTCAAGGTGCGCGATCTTTCATTGGCCGACTGGGGACGGAAAACCATTCAGGTCTGCGAACAGGAAATGCCCGGCCTCATGGCCATTCGCGCCAAGTACGGCCCCTTGAAGCCGCTCCAGGGCGTGCGCATCACCGGCTCGTTGCACATGACCATCGAGACGGCGATCCTCATTGAAACGCTCGGCGAACTTGGCGCCTCGGTGCGTTGGGCCAGTTGCAACATCTTCTCCACACAAGACCACGCCGCGGCGGCGGTTGCAAAAGCGGGCGTTCCCGTGTTTGCCTGGAAAGGCGAGACACTGGAGGAATATTGGGACTGCACGATCGAGGCGCTCACGCACCCCGGCAATCTCGGGCCGCAACTGGTCGTGGACGACGGTGGTGACGCGACCCTGTTGGTTCACAAGGGCTATGAACTCGAAACCGGCAGCGATTGGGTGAACACCGCGAGCGCGAGCCACGAGGAGGAGGTCATCAAGAATCTCCTCAAGCGCGTGCGCAAGGAGCGCCCGGGATTCTGGCACACCATCGTGAAAGACTGGAAGGGCGTCTCCGAAGAGACCACCACCGGCGTGCATCGTCTCTATCAGATGCTCGAAAGCGGCACATTGCTCGTGCCGGCCATCAACGTCAACGATTCGGTGACGAAATCGAAGTTTGACAACTTGTACGGCTGCCGCGAGTCACTGGCCGATGGCATCAAGCGCGCGACCGACGTGATGATCGCCGGCAAGGTGGCGGTGGTGTGCGGCTACGGCGACGTCGGCAAAGGCAGCGCTCATTCGCTGAAAGGGTTTGGCGCCCGCGTGATTGTCACCGAGATCGACCCGATCAACGCGTTGCAGGCGGCGATGGAAGGGTTCCAGGTCGCGACCGTCGAGGACACGCTCGGCTACGCCGATATCTACGTCACGTCGACCGGCAACTGCGACATCATCACTCTGGAACACATGGCGAAGATGAAAGACCAGGCCATAGTTTGCAATATTGGCCACTTCGACAATGAGATCCAGGTCAGCCGTCTTAACGAAGCGAAGGGCGTCACCAAACTCAACATCAAGCCGCAAGTGGACAAATACACGTTTCCCGACGGGCATAGCCTTTACCTGCTGGCCGAAGGTCGCCTCGTAAACCTGGGTTGCGCCACCGGCCATCCCAGCTTCGTTATGTCCAACAGTTTCACCAACCAGTGCCTCGCCCAGATGGATTTGTGGAAAAACAAGGACACGAACAAAGTCGGCGTGTATCGTCTGCCCAAGAAGCTCGATGAAGAGGTCGCGCGCTTGCATCTGGAAAAAATCGGCGTCAAGCTCACCAAGCTTACCAAGAAGCAGGCCGACTACCTCGGCGTGCCGATTGACGGACCCTACAAGCCGGAACATTACCGGTACTGAGCAGGTCGCGTTTGGTTTTGACGATGGACGCGTGTGGTTTTTGCGTGGCGCTCGCAACCGGCCTGTCGTAAGGCTTCATGACAATCACGATCTACTCCAAACCGGACTGCCACCTCTGTGGTCTCGCCAAAGAAGTGATCGAGCGCTGTCGCAAGAAGGCCCATTTTACGTTCGAGATGATCGACGTTTCGCAGAATCCGGAGTTGTTCGAACGCTACCGAAACGACATCCCGGTCATCTTGCTTGACGGCAAGGAGATCGCCCGCCATTTTGTGCGGGAACGCAAGTTGCTGGAACTGTTGCACTAAGCCAATACACGAATGGAGGGAACATTGCGGATGAACACAAAATACGCCGCCATCTTGGCTGTTGCCGCCGCGCTCGTTGTCGGCGGTCTGTTCATGGTCCAGGCGCAGACGCAGGTCAAACCCCCGCCGGCTGACCCGCGCGTCGACAAAATCATCGACCAGAATGATCAAATCCTGAAAAATCAGGACCAGATCCTCAAAGACCTCAGCGACCTCAAAGAGGGCGTGCTCCAGTTGCGCCGCCGCTCAAGCTGAGGCGGCCGCGGCAAATGCAATCTCCTCGGCGATTCTTAGCGCGGTGCGGGCGGGATTGTTTGCCGTGATAATGGGCCGGCCGACGACAATGTAGTCGGCGCCCGCGATGATGGCTTCGGCGGGCGACATCGTGCGCCGTTGGTCGCCCCGCTCGGACTATTATCGGGCGGATGCCGGGGGTGACGATGAGGAATTTCTCGCCCAGCATTTCGGCGTGCACGTTGCCACCCACGCCTGTCAACGCGGTGACGCCTCGCAACAACGGATGATTGTCGACCGACGCGGGTGAACAATTGGCTGCTCACTTTGAAGACCCCACCACGTTGCGCAGAACCAGTGCGGCGGCCTCTTGAAAACTGTCCGCGTCCAGCGCCACGATAAGCTTTGATTTCATCCAACCCGCGTGGTAGGGAAAACTTCGTGACTGCACAAGCGCAACCGCAGCGAGAACCAGCTCCGGTGACCGTGTTTTCTCCCGCAAAAGTCAATTTGTATCTCCGCATCCTGGGAAAACGGCCGGATGGTTATCACGAGCTTGAGACGGTGATGCTGCCCCTCGATTTCGGGGACGAGATAACGTTGCGGCCTCTCGATGACGGCCTGTTACTGGAGTGTGACAATCCGAGCTTGCCGGCCGACGATTCGAACCTGGCGTTGCGCGCAGCGAAACGACTCGTGGAGCGATGCGGCGGAAAACGGGGAGCGAAGATCGCGTTGACGAAGCGCACGCCGTTGGCCGCGGGACTCGGCGGCGGCAGCAGCAATGCTGCCGCTGTATTGCTCGGTCTCAGGCAATTGTGGGGACTGGAAGTCGACGACTCGATGCTTCACCAATTGGCCGCCAGTCTGGGGTCGGACGTAAACTTCTTCCTGGCGCGTGGAGCGGCGCTGTGCCGCGGTCGCGGCGAACACATCGAGGTGGCTCCGTGCAAACTTTCCGCGTCGGTACTGCTGGTCAATCCAGGATTCGGCATCTCAACCAAATGGGCCTATGAAAACTGGGGCAAGGCAGTCCCTCTCGGGGCGGGATTGACAGCGTCGCCGCCTGAAGTTAGTCTGCTGCTGCGTGCCCTGGCGGAGGACGATCTGGCTGAGGTTTCGCGATGCCTGTTCAACTCGCTTGAGGCACCGTCGATTCGCAAGTTTCCCGTGCTGGAGTTGATCAAGGACGCGATGCGCGGCCATGGGGCGAGTGGGACGCTCATGAGTGGTAGCGGTGCCACGGTTTTTGGGCTGTTCGCCGACACCCGGGCCGCGGAAGAATCAGCCCGAGAAGTCCGTGAACAATTTGGGCCAAGTATGTGGACAAAGGTGACGCGGTTCGCCTACGCCTGCCTTCGTTAGCGGGACTGCGGTCGGACTGCCCGGTAGTGTAATTGGTAACACAGCGGCCTTTGGAGCCGTA
>JBEKUF010000054.1:0-19542 GCA_049515295.1 Verrucomicrobiia bacterium
TATCATCTCTGGAAGTTGCAGCCTCTCGGGTATCATCTCGTCAACATTCTATTGCACGCCTTGAACGCAGTTCTGCTCTGGCGCGTGCTGCGCCGGTTGGAGGTTCCGGGTTCGTGGTGGGCCGCAGCCGTTCTTGCGCTTCACCCTGTGTGCGTGGAGTCCGTGGCGTGGATCACGGAGCGCAAAAATGTCCTTTCGGGATTGTTCTATTTTTTGACGGTGCTGGCGTATCTTCGGTTTCGACCGTTGAACGACCCTGATGGGACCTGCGTATGCAACTGGCGATACTATCCCTTGGTTCTTGCGCTGTTTGTGTGTGCCCTACTCAGCAAGACAGTGACGTGTTCGCTACCCGCGGCGTTTCTGCTCCTGGTATGGTGGAAGACCGGACGGGTGGAGAAGCGAGACATCGCCGCGTTGCTTCCGCTGTTCGCGCTGGGAGTTGCGGCGGGGCTTATGACCGCGTGGATGGAGAAGCACGTCGTGGGTGCTAACGGAGAGCTATGGACGCTGTCATTTGTGCAGCGTTGTCTTCTGGCGGGGCGTGCGTTGTGGTTTTACGCGGGGAAGTTGTTTTGGCCGCACCCCCTCATCTTCATTTATCCACACTGGGAAATCGACTCCAAGGCGTGGTGGCAATACCTGTATCCAGCAGCAGCCCTGGCTCTGCTGGCTGCACTATGGTCGTTGCGGTCACGGATCGGAAGAGGCCCTCTGGTAGCCGCCTTGTATTTTACAACGGCTTTGGCACCCGCTCTCGGGTTCTTTGATGTCTATCCATTTCGTTATTCCTTCGTCGCTGACCACTTTCAATACCTGGCGAGTGCGGGCTTGATCGCGCTGGCCGGCTGCACGGGAACTGTCGTGTGCGGCTGCGCACCACCTTGGGCCGAACCGTTTGGGCCTGCAGCTGCTGCCATCACGCTCATTGTGCTGGGAGCACTCACGTGGAAACAGGCCCACATCTACCGGGACGCTCAAACAGTCTGGCAGGACACGATCGTCAAGAATCCCAGTTGCTGGATGGCTCACAACGATCTCGGTGCCCTGCTGGCCAATAAGGGCGAATCGAAGGAAGCCATCTGGCATTTCGAGCAAGCCGTCCGGTTCTGTCCGAGTTGCGCGGAGCCGCACAACAGCCTTGGGCTGGTTCTTGCCCGCCAGGGTAAGCTGGATGAGGCGATCGCGCATTATGAGCAGGCGCTGCGTCTCAACCCCGACTATGCCAAGGCGCACAACAACTTGGGGAATGCTTTGCTCCAAACGGGCAGGGTACAGCAGGCGATGGTTCAGTTTGTGCAGGCACTGCGCATCAAGCCTGATTACGCCGAAGCGCACAATAACCTCGGGATCGCCCTGGTCCGGCTGGGCAGGATGCAGGAAGCGATCGAGCAATATGAACAGGCGCTGCAAATCCAACCCGATTATGCCGAGGCACACAATAACCTTGGAGCCGCCTTGATGACACAGGGCCGGCTGCCGGAGGCCATCCGCCACTACGAGCGGTCGCTGCAAATTAACCCCCGGAACGCAGAGGCGCAGTACAATCTGGGTGTCGCCCTGGTCCAAGTGGGGCGGGTACCGGAGGCGATTGAGCATTGGGAGCAAGCGCTACGGATCAAACCCGAGAATGTCGACGCGCACTACAATTTGGCGGTCGCCCTAGAGCAGGCAGGGCGGGCACAGGAGGCCATCCAGCATTACCAGCAGGCCCTGAAAATCCAGCCCGATTTCGTCCAAGCCCGGAATGCCCTGGCGCGCCTTCGCGCCGTTGAGTAAGTGGTTAATCCAACGGTTCCGCTTTAATGAACTACGACTGGCATCACGCTAAAGCCCGAGATTTACTAGACATAATCTATATTGTGCGACGGTGAGCCTGCCGTCGAGGATCCTGCACTACATCCGTCTATTAATGGTGAGCGTGCAGGCGGGGCGACGGCGAAGGGAGCGGACGAAGGAGCACCCCCGCCCGCCCCGCCGTCGTCTTCACTTGTTACATATGGTCAAAGTCCAGCATCGGTCGCTGCTGGTGGACGCCATTCAGAGTGGAACAGGCAGCAGAAACGCGTTTTCCAGAGGCTGACTTCATGGTGTTTCGAGGCGGCAGGACGTGGGGCGGCTCTTGTACGTGTCGATTTGACCACGGCACCCGATGGGCGGGCCGTCCTACTGCGGCAACATCTCCACGAGCTACGGCGGCGCGTCGAGCGGGTTTTTGGGTTCCCTCACGTCGAAATGTTCGTTGTCGAGACCAGCGAGGGCTACGGGGTTCTTCACATGGTCTGGGCGTGGGTCGGCGGGCGGTCTTTCTACATTAATCAGGACTGGCTGTCTCAGGAGTGGGCGAAGATTCACGGGGCGCCAGTGGTTTGGGTTCGCAAGATGCGCGTCGATCGCAAGGACATACGGTGCGTCGGGCGGTATTTTGCCCTGCAGTACCTGGCTGACCAGCGAGGGGCATTGGTGCGGATGTCATGGTCGTGGTGGCGGTCACGTGTTGCTCTGGCGCGTGGTTGGGAGAGCTTGAAGCGCTTGGCTTCGGTGTCATTTCTCGATGACACGTCGAAGTGGGGTTGGCGGCGTGAGTACGTTCATACGATGGCTGAGGTCGTGGCGGCATGGGAGCATCTGCTGTCGAGTGGCGGGGCGATGCTCGGGGAAACACTGCTTGAAGTGCGAGGGCGAGACGTGGTGGAGGTGTTTTGATGATTCCCACGTGCACAGAGGTCTGGGTCGAGTGCGATTTTTGCGGGCGAGCGGTCGGCGGGCCGGGTTTGGATCTCTATCTGAAGCACGTCGGGCCTTTCAACGTGTGCCTCTGGTGTTACCAGTCTGACCAGAACGTGAGACAAAGGGTGGATGGCTACCTGACCGACAGGGTTCACGCGTGGCAAACCTCAGCGGTCGGCATGGGAGACGGGTAGCGTGCGGTGTTGTTCTGCTCACGGGTCACGTGATGTTCGCCCGATCAGTAAGCGGTCTACGGCTCACAGGCATAAGGGCCGCTCAAAGTTGGAATCGACGCCTCCCTACAAGCCCTCTGCGTCGTGGTGGACTGCTCACGGGGTACTGACACGGCATTTTGCTCGTCGTGGGTTCAGCTTCCCTTCCCTGCTGGCGCTGCGCGTCTTGAGTGAAGGCGTGTACCCTGCCCTCTCGACGGTGTTGCTGGCGTACTGGTTGGCTATCAGCGATGCGCGTGCGGAAATGAGATTCGGAGAGCACGTCCAAGTGAGGTGGGGGTGGGGCAAGAAAGACCACTCCCGTGGGTGCGGGAGGAGGGTCGTGGTTGGTTCCTCGAAGGCTTGACTGTGCGGTCCCCATCAAGTAGACTCCGAGTGTGTTAAGAACCAGTGGTAAAGTAGCGCGATTATTGGGCCTTTGTCAACACCTACGAAGGCTCGGCGGCTTTACTGATCCCTCGGAACACCACACGAGGGATGCGTCCTGAGAAATTTTTAGAGCGTTCCCCTGCCCCTGTCGGAGGAGTAGTGTCTCATGGTTCGGACGCAGCCGATGGGGGCGGGGTACCGGTTACCGATTCTATATTGTGCGACGTTATGGGTAGCGTACGTTCTTTCCCTTTCCATATAATGATTAATCGGTTGGCGAAGCTAAACGACGCTCCCCTATCAATCAACGGCCCCGAATCGCTTTGTGAACGGCCAGTAAACAAACACCGCCCTGCCGACGAGATCCTGTTGAGGGAGTGACCCCCAGAACCGCCCGTCCAGACTGCTTCGGCTATTGTCGCCCATAACGAACAGGTGCTTGGGAGGGACCGTGTAGGTCGCGGTCGGAGAGTTCAAATATCTCGACGCGGGGCTGCGGAATCGGTCCATCGGGCGCCCATCCATAATTACGTATCCGTTGTAGCCGTCCTGGCAGGAGTAAATCCGCTCGAAGGCCGGACGCGAGTCGAGGATCCGTCCGTTGACCAACACATGCGGCGGCTGGATTTGAATGACATCGTTTTCCAGGCCAATCAGCCGCTTAATGTAAAATCGGCCATGCGCCGCGCCGCCGAGTTCGGTGATGTGGGACGTGTCGAACACGATAACCTCGCCCCGACGGGGCTTTCGGAAGTGATAGCTGAGTTTGTCGACAAAGATGTGATCGCCGCGGCTGCGGTAGCCGTATTCCTCGTACATGTTTCCCTGGAAGAGAACCCCCAGAATGTGTTCGAGGATCGACGGCCCCTGGAGGCTATTATATGGAAGCGGCGCCGCCGACTCGGGCGGCGGATAAATCCCATACAACGTCGGTTGCATTGAGCCCGTTGGAATCTTGAACGGCTGGATGAAATACGTCCGCACCCCCATCGCCACGATGACCGCCACGAGCAGCACCTCGACATTCTCACGAATCGCCGAATGTTTCTGCGCGGGCAGCGCCCCCTGGATTTTCCGTTCCAGTTCGTCGGACTTTGCCGCGGCCTCCGTCGCCCGGTCCCCGCGCAGGGCCTGCTCGAGTTCCTGCGACTTCGCGCGGATGTCTGATTCCTGGCTGGCGGATAACAGGTCGTGGTTGATCCGCAACCATTTCTGGCCGCCCCGCAGAATCTCGCGGGCGTATTTCAGAGTCTTGCGATCCCGCCGATTGATCATAAGTTGTTCCCCTACCCCGCCCTCAGGACCGAGATAAACGCCTCTTGCGGGATGTTCACCTTGCCGATGGCCTTCATGCGCTTTTTGCCTTCTTTCTGTTTCTCCCACAGCTTGCGTTTGCGCGTGATGTCGCCGCCGTAGCACTTCGCGGTCACGTTCTTGGACAGCGCCCTGACGGTTTCCCGGGCGATAATCTTGCCACCGATGGCCGCCTGAATCGCCACCTGAAACATCTGCTGCGGGATGACTTCCTTCAGCTTCAGCGCCAATGCCCGTCCCCTGGTCTCCGCCTTACTGCGGTGTACGATGCTGGAAAACGCATCCACCGGCTCGCCATTCACCAAAATATCCAGCTTCACCAGGTCGCCCTCGCGGTAGCCGTGCGGCTCGTAGTCCATCGATCCATAACCCCGCGTGACGCTTTTGATCTTGTCGTGAAAATCCACAAGAATCTCGTTCAGCGGCAACCCGGCAGTCAACATCACGCGGCGGGTATCGATGGAATCGGTCTTGGAGACGAACCCGCGCTTTTCCATTACCAGCGACAGCATATCGCCGATGTTTTCGTTCGGACAGATAATAAACGCCTTTACGTAGGGCTCTTCGATGTGGTCGACCACCGACGGATCCGGTAGGTAGACCGGATTGTCCACATCCAGCACTTCCCCGTCGGTCTTGAGCACCTTGTAAATAACGCTGGGGTAGGTCGCAATGATGTCCATGGCCCATTGCCGGCGTAACCGCTCCTGTACGATCTCCATGTGCAACAGCCCCAGAAACCCGCAGCGGAACCCGAACCCCAGCGCCGCCGAGCTTTCGGATTGATACTGGAAGGCCGAATCGTTCAGTTGCAGCTTGGCCAGGGCGGCCTTCAAGTGCTCGTAATCCGCCGAGTCGATCGGATACAGCCCGCTGAACACCATCGGGTGCACCTGCTGAAAGCCGTGTAGTGGCAGGCTCGCCGGTTGTCGGGCATCGGTGATCGTGTCGCCGATTTTGACCTCGGAGGTGGTCTTGATGTTGGCGATGACGTAGCCGGTGCTACCGGCGGAGAGTTTCTTCCGTGGTTCGGGCTTCGGCGTGAACACACCGACGTCCTTCACTTCGTACTTCCGCCCCGTGCTCATGAGCTGAATCATGGTTCCCGGCGCGATTTCGCCGGAGAACACCCGCACATGCGTCACCACGCCGCGATACGTATCGAACATCGAATCGAACACGAGCGCCTGCAGCGCCTTGTCCGTGGGCTGTTGTGGCGGCGGGATGCGCTCGATCACGGCCTTCAAAACGTCGTGGATGCCGATCCCTGTCTTCGCACTGGCCAGGATTGCCGTGTCGCCCGGGATCGCCAGAATCTCTTCCAACTGGCGCTTGGTCTCGTCGATGTTGGCGCTCGGCAGGTCGATCTTATTAATGATGGGGACAATCGTCAGGTTCTGCCTGGAAGCCATGTGCACGTTGGCTACCGTCTGCGCCTCGACTCCCTGCGCCGCGTCCACCACCAGCAAGGCTCCCTCACACGCCGCCAGGCTGCGCGAGACTTCGTAGGCGAAATCCACGTGCCCGGGCGTGTCGATCAGGTTCAATTCGTACGTCTGGCCATCGTCAGTATGGTAGGACATCGAGACCGGATGCGCCTTGATGGTGATGCCCCGCTCGCGTTCGAGGTCCATCGAATCGAGCACCTGTTCGCGCATCTCACGCTTCTGCAGGGCCCCCGTCGTCTCCAACAACCGGTCCGACAACGTTGTCTTGCCGTGGTCGATATGCGCGATGATGCAGAAATTCCGTATGTGACCCAAATCCATGAGCCGCTCACTCTACCAGCCTTTTCCGCGTTTGGGTAGTCCCCTGCTCCGATTTTGCCTGCGCGTTGGCGGTGGTCAGGGGCACGTAGGTGGCGCGAACCGGTTGTCGAAGGCCGCCGAACGGTTGGGCTCTGCCCCTACCCTGCGATGACTGTCAAGCCCTCAAGTTTCCTGACTTTCGCGCACGGGCGGCCCATTTTATGCTGCAAATATGACGCCACGACTGGGTGACGCGTGAACAAAAAGAAGGTCTTGGTGGTCGATGACGACCCGGGAATGCGGGAGTTGCTTCAGAGCATTCTCGTGACCGAAGGCGTGGAGGTGTTCACCGCAATTGACGGCGAAGACGGCATCCAAAAGGCCTTCGAGATCAAACCCGATCTTATCCTGTTGGACATTGGCATGCCCAATATGGATGGACTGACCTTCTGCATGGCCATTCAGACGATTTCCGATGCTCAAAAAATTCCCATCATCATCATCACCGGTCAAACCAATCGGAATCGTGTCCCGGCGTGTCTGAAGGCTGGAGCCGATGATTTCCTGGCCAAACCTCTTCAAATTGACGAATTGCTCGCCTGCGTTGGAGCGATGTTCAAGACCTCCCACATTTCCGATCCGGTTGACCGTCTGCACCAGTACATTCTCACCGTCCGAGACCTCCGCGATCGGTCGTCTGAGGCAGCGAGACAATGAGTGGCCCACCAGTCGTTCCCGCGGCGCGCTCAATGCAGCGCAGGGTATGGGCCGCGGAGTTGATTGGAAAGCAGGGCGGAAACTGTAATTCTGTCAGATCTGTTGGTGGTTGTACTTCAACCGTCAGAGCCAGACCGCGTTTCGATCCGATCCATGGGAAGAGCCGCGCGACCCTCTTGGCAACCGGGTCTTCTCGCTCCCCTCCCCCTCAAACAGGAATTCATGGCTTGCGACATCGAGGTTCTTCCTCAAAGCCTTACGGACACAAGTCTCGAACTCCTCGCAGCATGTGCAAATGTCGATGTAGAGGACATCGGAGCTTCCGCGCTCGACTTCAACCTTGGCGTCTTTGAAGTGGCGGGGACACCGCATCTGTGAAGCCGTTATGGCACAATCCCGTTTGACCCGTTCGATAGCAGTATCGAATTGCTCGCTCAACCCGAACCCCCTTGTCACGCTCTGCTCAGGAACACAACGTCAGAGTCAATGGAGTCACTCGCCAGTTCCTCCAACGAAACCTCTAACAAAAAGCGGTGAAAAGTCCAGCAGATTTAGCAACTTCAGGATGTGCAGATTGCGGGCGGCGCTGTTCAACTTCTCGCAAAGCCCATATCCGCGGCCATCGCGGGCGGGTCGGGACAGCGCTGGGCGGTCGATGTGTCGAACGTCGCTCCCCTACTCCGATTTCGATGGCGCGGTATCAGCCGGCGGGGCCTGTTCGGCAGCGAGTCGAGACGGATCGGCCTGCGGATCCTCGGACTGCGGCGCCTCGGCGACGGGTTTCGGTTCTTCGCGGCTCAATTCATCAGCCAGTTGGTCGGCCTTGGCCGGGTCGATCCGCTTCAGTTCGCGCGCGGCCTCGCCCGCCTGCTCGGTTTCGTGCATGGCCAGATAGGTCTTGACCAGACCGCCCCACGCCTCGGCGTAATCGGACCGGAAATTGACCGCTTGCTGAAAGAACACGGCGGCTTCGTCGTTGCTGCCCTGCCGGCTGGACACGACGCCGAGATTGTACCACGCCTCGGGAAAATCCGTCTGGTATTTGAGAGCCCGCCGAAAGGACTTCACCGCCTCTTCAAATTTGCCCTGGCTGGCATACGCCACACCGAGATTGAAATGGGCGTCGGCATAATCGGGCTTCAATTGGATCGCCATCTGATAAGCGGCAATCGCGTCGGCCTCACGCCCCTGGCCGGCTTGGGCGCCGCCCAGATTGCTCCAGACCTGCGCGTCCCTCGGCGTGAACTTGATCAATTGCTCGAACACGGGGACTGCATCGGCGAACTTTCCCAACTTCGCGTACGCCCAGCCGAGATTGTTCCACGCGTCGACATAATCCGGCTTCAGCTTGATCGCCTGCTGAAACGCCCCGGCCGCGTCACCGAAGAAATGCATTTTCCCGTAGGCCACGCCGAGAATGTAGTGCGCCAGGCTGCTGTCGGGATAATCGGCGACCAACTGCTTCGCGCTCTGGAGCAGTCGCGCGAAATCTTTGGCGTCCTCCGCCGTTTCCGCAGCCACGAAGTCCGGATCTGAATAAATAAAATCATCCGCGCCATGCGCATAGCGCCGCAACGGCCCGCGCAAATCGAATGGCCATCGGTCATACCACCACGCCGCCAGGGTCCCGCCCACCGCGATCAACAGCGCCACGCCCGCATAGACGGAGACACCTCTTCGCTTTCTCTTCGCGGGCGCGCCCAACGCTTTCGCGGCCGGCGCTTCCTCGGGAAATATAACGGCGGGCTCCGGTTCCCCGCTCGGCCCGACCTTGATCGTCTCCTCGCACAACGCCTCTTTGGGTGGTGTATCCAAAAGGTTTGTGGGGATCTCATTCGCGGCGAGCGCGTCCGAGAATTCGGGAAAGTCCTGCAGTTGTTTCCAGTTGCCCCGGGACGCCGCCGGCACCCAGGTGTGGGCATTCGCGAACCCTTGCAGGATCCACTGGCGCACGGCCGAGCCATCGACCGGTCCGTACGCACGTCCATCCGCGCCGATGATTCTGAAGTGGCGATCCCCCGCGTGTGGCGAACGGATCGGCCGTGACCGGCCCAATGGCAACACCGTTCGGAGCGATTCGGTTTGCGGCGGCGGCGCCACCTGGATTTCCTCGTACCGCATTTCGACTTCGCCAAACCGCAGTACGTCCCCATGGCGCAGCACGGCATCCATGGTCCGTTCCCCGTTGAGATACGTCCCGTTGGTGGAGATCAGATCGCGCAGTTTGAAGTGGTCGCCAACGCGAACCAGAAGCGCGTGATGGGAAGATACAGTGTCATCATTGAGACAAATGACATTAGAATCGTCGCGCCCAATATTGACGCGTTCCTGCGTCAGATCAAACGCTCGACCCGATCCATTACCCGAGACAAGCTGCAGTCTGGCTCGGGCACTCGTCGTCTCGGCACCAACCATTCCGGCAACCCTCTTCCACAACCTAGAATGCCCTGTGCCCCGGCATTTTGCAAGCGGCGCCCGCTGATACCATGCTTCGCGACTACTGGCCCCCGGGCTACGCTTTGGCGATCTTCACCGCCAGGGCCTGGCCGTGTTCGAGTAGCTTCTTCACGCGGGCGTCCGTGGAAGCCTCACTATAAATCCGGATGATCGGCTCGGTACCGGACGTGCGGAACATCAGCCACGAATCATCCTTGCAGATGTATTTCACGCCGTCAAAATCCTTCATCTGGACCATGGGAACGCCCTGTAGTTCCTTCGGTGGCTTCGTCCGCAGCGTCTCGATAAACTTCTCGCGTTTCGCCAGCGGAAAATGCATGTCGATGCGATCATAAAAACTCGCGCCGAATTCCTTCTGCAATTCGCGCGCAATCTCGCTCGGGCGCTTTCCCGTCACCGCCAACATCTCCAGCAACATCAGGTTGGCAAGGATGCCGTCCCGCTCGGGAATGTGCCCCTGGAACCCGATCCCGCCGCTCTCTTCACCGCCGATCAACACGTCCGTCTCGCGCATTTTTTCGCAGATGTACTTGAACCCGACCGGCACCTCGGCAAATTTCAACCCGTGCGCGCGGCAAATGCGATCGATCAACACCGTGCTGTTCGTCGATTTCACTACCAGGCCCGTCTTCTGCCCGCGGTTGCGCAGCAGGTGCAGCAACAGCATCGAGAACACCAACTGGATGGACACGTACTTGCCCTTGTCGTCCACGATCCCCAGACGGTCCGCGTCGCCGTCGGTCGCCAATCCAATCTGCGCGCGCGCCTTCTTCACCGCGTCACACAGCGCGCCGAGGTTCTTGCCATTCGGCTCGGGGTTGATCCCGCCAAACAATGGATTGCGCTCGCCCCGGATCGTTTGCGTCCGACAGAGTGACTTCTCCAGCAGCGACTCAATCAAATACCCGCCGCACCCAAACATCGAATCGGCGACCACGCGCAATTTGGTCCCGCGAATCTTCTTGAGATCGACGAGCTTTTTCACGGCGGCCACATGCGCCGGCTGTGGATCGTGGATTTCAATCGTCCCGTTCTTCAATCCGTCGTCAAAATTGATCGTGCGGAGCGGCGACCGGTCCACCCACGCTTCCACCTGCGCGCAGATTTCGGGATCGGCGGGCCCGGCGTAATGGGCCTTGAGTTTGTACCCGTTGAATTCCGGTGGGTTGTGGCTGGCGGTGATCATGACGGCCCCGCACAGCTTGCGATCGCGCACCGCATACGTCACCGCCGGCGTCGGAGCTGCGGACGGCGGATACAGCGCCTTGATTCCATTCGCTGCCAGCACTTCGCAGACGAGTTTGGCGTAGGTCTGCGATAAGAACCGGTTGTCGTACCCGACAATCGCTGCCCGGTTGGTTCCTACCAGCGAGTTCCAATAATCCGCAGTCGCCTGCGCCACCCGCCGCACGTTCTCAAAGGTGAAATCGTCGGCGATCACGCCGCGCCATCCGTCTGTCCCGAACTTGATTTTGGTCAATTGCATTGTCTCCTCAGTTCCGTAATTGCCTCCCGCAAACCCAACGTCTTATGTCGAAATAACGAATTGCCCGCGACCAACACATTCGCACCGGCTTCCACGCATTGCCGGCCCGTCTCCGGGTTGATCCCGCCATCCACAATGATCGGCAACTGATTCGCCGCCGCCCGCAACGCGCGGATCTTCGGCAGCATATCCGCCATAAACGACTGGCCGCCAAATCCCGGATTCACCGTCATCACCATCAACTCATCGATCTGCCCGAGAAACGGGATCACCTTGTCCGCCGTTGTGGCGGGTTTGATCGCTAACCCCGCGGCCCTTCCGCAACGCCGAATCAACGCCAGCGTCTTGCTGACGTCATGCTGCGCTTCCAGATGCACAATCACGTGGCTGGCGCCCGCGTCGATGAACCGCTCGGCGTACAGGTCCGGCCGCTCGATCATCAAATGCACGTCCAACGGCAGTTTCGTCGCTTTGCGAAGCGCGGCGATCATGTCCGGGCCGAACGTGATGTTCTCGACGAAATGTCCGTCCATCACGTCGCAGTGCAGCCAGTCTCCCCCACCCTCCTCCACCCGTTTCGCGTCCCGCGCGAAATTCCCGAAGTCTCCCGCGAGAATCGAAGGGGCAATGATAACTTTCAGCTTGGCAGTCACGGTTTCGATCGCTGGATGAGTTCGATTTCGTAGCCTTCGGGTGCGTCGATGAAGGCAAAGACCATCCCCGACATCGACTTCGTCGGGCCGTCGGACAGCTTGACGCCTTTTCCCTCCAATTGCCTGACAAACGCCTCCAAATCGTCCACCTCAAACGCCAGATGCGTCAGATCGGCCTGCACGTGAACCGGTCCGGCGGCGGGATACGAGCACAGCTCGATCTCCTCCTCGCTTTCGGGCGCCTTCATGAACGCCAACTCCGAGCCTCGCGGAGACTTGTGCCGGCCCGTTTCCCGCAGGCCGAGCACATCACGATAAAATGCCACCGTTCTTTCCAAATCGTTCACGCGATAGCGTGTATGCAATAATTTCTTGATCCGTGCCACGGTCGCCTCAGCGATAACCCGCCGTCGGAGTTGCGCCGGCCGAGCCGAATATATGATCGTACCAGTAGACTGCCGCCACCAGCACCAAAATGCCGGCTAAAAACAGGGCAATCGGGAGCAACAGTTTCCTCATGGCCTCCCCACTCTACCGAAAGCTCGCCCCCACGACAAGTCCAGGCAATCTTCGGCCTTGCCAATCTCCTGCCCGAGCGCTGTTCCGACCTTGCGCCGGCCAGTGAAACCAGTACACTTTGCCCGCCATGTTGATCGATTACCACATGCACACGGAACTGACCGATGGCGCCGGACGACCCATCGATTACGCCAAGATCGCCGTCGAGCGCGCCCTCGATGAAATCGGCTGCTCGGACCACGCCCCGTTGGCCAACCGCGAGACCGACTGGCACATGAAGAAGTCCGACCTGGAAATCTACGTCGGCTGGGTGCGAGATGCCCAGGCGAAGCTCCCGCAACTGCCGATCAAACTCGGGCTGGAAATCGATTTCATTCCCGGTTGCGACGACTGGGTGCGCGACCTCGCCGCCATGTATCCGTGGGACTTCTTTCTCGGCAGCGTCCATTACCTCGGCGAATTCAACGTCGACGCTACCGCGGAAGATTGGAGAACGGAAGACGTGGACGCGCGTTGGCGCGAGTATTTCGACGTGTGGACGCAAGCGGCCCGGTCGCGCCTGTTCGATTCCCTCGCCCACCCCGACCTCCCGAAGAAATTCAACTTTCGCCCAAAAGCCGATTTCACAAACGTCTTCGAAGACGCGTTGCGCGCGGTCGCTGACTCAGGTGTCGCGATCGAAGTCAGCACCGCCGGCCTGCGCAAACCGTGCAAGGAAATCTACCCGAGCGAGCAGTTTCTCCGCATCGCCCACCGCTTCAACATCCCCATTACTCTCGGCAGCGACGCCCACGTGCCCCAAGACGTCGGCGCCGATTTCGGAAAGGCCGTGGCTCTGGCACGGACCTGCGGCTACGACAAGATAGCCCGATTCACGCTGCGGAAGCGTGACTTGGTGAAATTGTAAATTGCGTTACCGCAGGGCAGTTTACTTCGTCGCTGCCAGCACCGCGCTGAATGCCTTCGGGTCGTTCGTCGCGAGGTCCGACAGACTCTTGCGATCCAGGGCGATGTTGGCCTTCTTGAGCGCGGCGATGAACCGGCTATACGTGATGCCCTGGGCGCGGCAGGCGGCGTTGATGCGCTGGTTCCACAGCATGCGGTAATCCGCCTTCTTGTCCTTGCGATGGGCGAAGCTGTAGGTCAGCCCGTGCCAGACCGCGTTCTTGGCGTAGCGAAACTTCTTGCTGCGCCAGCCGCGATAACCTTTCGCGGCGAGAATCATCCGTTTGCGTCGGCGCTGGCTGGCGGGTGCGTTGGTGGCTCTTGGCATGTCGAAATTACCTTCTAACGATTTTAACGGTTCTAACGATTTCTGCCACGCTTCAGCCGCGATGGCTGAACGGCATCACGTCCGTGATGTGATGCTTGTGCGTGTCGCTGACGACCTTGATTTGTCCCAGCCGCCGCTTGTGTTTCGATGACTTGTGCCCGAGCAAATGGCGTTTGCCCGCGCCGTAGCGCATCACTTTGCCGGTCGCCGTGATCTTGAATCGCTTCGCCGCGGCCTTCTTTGTCTTCGCTGACTTCCAACGTGGCATGTCCTCGTTCCTTCCTGAAAATTCCTAGTCTTCGCTGGCTGTGCTCGCGGCGCTCGTGCGCTGATCCCCGGCCTTCTTACCGGCGCCGCGGAACGGCGAGATCATCATCGTGATGCTCCGCCCCATCAACTTCGGCATCACTTCGGGCCGACCACAATCCGTCAAATCCTCGATGATCTTCCCCATCATCTTGTTGCCAAACTCGGGATGCGCGTTCTCGCGGCCCCGCAACATCATCGTCACCTTCACCTTCATCCCGTCGCCAAGAAAAGCCCGCATGTGGTTGCACTTCGTCTCGTAATCATGCGGATCGATGTTCAGCCGGATCTTGATCTCCTTGAGCTTCGTCGCGTGCTGGTGCTTGCGCGCCTCGCGATCCCGCTTCTCCTGCTCGTACTTGTACTTGCCGAAATCGACGATCCGACACACGGGCGGCGTCGCGTTCGGCGCCACTTCCACCAGGTCCATCCCCCGCTGCTGCGCCGCTGTCAGCGCCTGGTTGATCGAGATGACCCCGAGTTGTTTTCCGTCTGAGTCTACCACCCGCACTTCGCGGGCGCGAATCTTCTGATTAACACGGACAAATTGTTGAATTGGTACGACCTCCTGTTGGCCCTTTGCGGGTCAGTTATGTTGATTCAATGAACTCACCGTTTCCTGCTCACACGCGCTCCCATGCCGTTGGTCGGCTCCGGTTTCGACCTCACCACCAAGACAGGCGCGAATGGCCTGTTCTTGTACGGTTTTTCCCGCCCTATTGCAACTGTCTTTTTGGCATCCCATTTTGACTGACCTCTGCACCTTCTTTTTGACCCGAAAAATGGCTTCGTACCCCTGTTTGACTACCCCAAGCCCCCTCCGACACCCACCTGACCCCCCCAAACTTGGGTTCGTTTTTGGCTTTGTTTTCCCAACTTTTCCACGCCGGCCTGCTCAAACTTGGGTTCGTTTTACAATTTTTACTTTTTTCGCGGCCCCTCCCCCCCTGTAGCGTCGCCTGCCCGCCCTGTTTACCCTGAGCTTGCCGAAGGGAGCAACGTCGAAGGGCCTGCCCTGAGTCCGTCGAACGGATCCCAGGCGAAACGTTGTTTCGAGATTGTCACCGCGTGGCTCCGTCGCCCTGTACTGCAGCCTGTCATTCTGAGCGTAGCGAAGAATCTCTGTCGTATCCTGATTCCCTCCCTCCCCCTCTTCCATCGACCATTTTCCATGAACCATCTTCGCCGCCCATCAGCCATTTCCCATTCACCATCCCCATTTCAAAGAACCGCCCCGACCCTACCACAATCGCCCCACGCAATCCAGCACATTTATCGCCCTCCGATACCCGCTCTCCGCCGCTTGGCTTGTAGCGTCGCCTGCCCGCCCTGTTTACCCTGAGCTTGCCGAAGGGAGCAACGTCGAAGGGCCTGCCCTGAGTCCGTCGAACGGGTCCCAGGCGAAACGTTGTTTCGAGATTGTCACCGCGTGGCTCCGTCGCCCTGTACTGCAGCCTGTCATTCTGAGCGTAGCGAAGAATCTCTGTCGTATCCTGATTCCCTCCCTCCCCTCTTACATCAGCCATTTCCCATTAACCATCTTCCACCCGCCCCTTCTCCCATCAGCCATTTCGCCCAACTCTTCCGCCGCGAAACCGGCCTTTCCCCGAGCGACTAGCAGTATCTACAGCCTTCACCTTTGCATCTCTGCGTCTATGAGCTGAATTCGACACTTCATCCGATCTGCGCTTTTCGAGCAAGATCGCAACAGGTCGAGCAAGATTGGGGGAGACAGCCACGCCCATGTGACGTAGATTGGCTGCGAAATTTGATTCAAAGAAAGGAATTCAAATATGCAAAAGCGCAAACTGGGAAAGAGTAATCTGGAAGTGTCGGCGGTCGGGCTCGGCTGCATGGGAATGAGTTTTTCCTACGGCCCGCCCAAAGATAAAAAAGAAATGACCGCTCTGCTTCGTGCCGCCGTGGACCGCGGCGTCACATTCTTCGACACCGCCGAAGTCTACGGCCCGTTCACCAACGAAGAACTCGTCGGCGAAGCCCTCGCTCCCTTCCGCAAGCAGTTGGTAATCGCCACCAAATTCGGGTTCGACCTCAGCGGCCCCGATAACCGGCCCGGTGCCGCGGGCTTGAACAGCCGGCCCGAGCACATCAAGCAGGCCGTTGAAGGCTCGCTCAAGCGGCTTAAGGTCCAGACCATCGACCTGCTTTATCAGCATCGGGTTGACCCGAACGTGCCCATCGAAGACGTGGCGGGAGCGGTGAAGGAACTGATTCAAGCCGGCAAGGTCAAGCACTTCGGCCTGTCGGAAGCCGGCGTGCAAACGATTCGTCGCGCGCACAAAGTCCAGCCCGTCACCGCCCTCCAGAGCGAATACTCGCTGTGGACGAGAACACCGGAAAAAGAAGTGATCCCGACCCTCGAAGAACTCGGCATCGGCTTCGTTACGTACAGCCCGCTGGGCAAGGGCTTCCTCACAGGCAAGATCGACGAAAACGCGAAGTTCGACAGCTCCGACTTTCGTAGCACCCTCCCCCGTTTCACGCCGGAGGCGCTCAAGGCGAATCAGGCCCTGATCGATCTGCTCGGCAAAATAGCTCAGCAGAAGAAGGCGACAGTCGCCCAGATCGCGCTGGCGTGGTTGCTGGCGCAGAAACCGTGGATTGTTCCGATCCCAGGCACCACGAAGCTGCATCGCCTGGACGAAAACATCGGAGCCGTTGCCGTCGAACTCACACCCGACGATCTTCGTGAAATCGAAACCGCCGCCTCCAAGATCAAGGTGCAAGGCGCCCGGTACCCGGAAAAGCTGGAGCGAATGACCGGTCGCTGAGTGAGACAAACGTCTGCCGCCTTCGTTGTACCCAGCGTTGCCGGACTAAAGCGTTACCGGCAGGCTTGCCCTTACCGGCTTGCGTGGCATACTGCCATGGCACTGCCTCATTTCCTTTGATCGCGCATCGAGGGAGTGTAAGCGACACCGATCAGCAGCCCCTCGGGTGAAAGCAGGCGGCTGACCACCTGCCCCCATGGTTCCCTGCGGGTGGAGACGAGAAGCTTGTATCCTCGTTTTTCCAATTCCTTCGATTCGGCTTCGACGTCTTCAACATCGAATTCGAGCCAAGCCTGGGGAATCGGAATCTCCGACGGCCAAGTGTCCGTTCCGAAGCAGGACTGAGCGGCATGGGAAAGCGGCCACAACGCAAAAGTCTTGGCTCCTTCAACTTCTTCCGTGTGTAGATACCCGCCTTCTTCCTCTTTGAACGACAAGCCGAGATCTTCCGCGTAGAGTTTCCGGCTCGATTCTTGATCCCGGACAATGGGGCCGAAGCCACTGATGAACAAGACTTTGGCTTTCTTGCGCGACATTTTCATTCTCAAACCTCCACTGGCCCAATAACATACTGACCATTGGTCGGCACGCTTGATAACAAACGGTAAAACACTAATTTGCTCTGACTTCTAAGTCAAGTAACGGGAGTTCACACTATGGAAATCAAACGAAGTGGTTCACAGCCGTCCAACAAAGGGCCGGCCGATTGGTTTACCGGCACGGTGCGCATTGATCCCCTGTTCCAGGCAAACGCTCCGGCACGCGCGGCCGGCGCCAGTGTCACGTTCGAGCCCGGTGCTCGAACCGCCTGGCACACCCATCCGTTGGGCCAGACGCTGATCGTCACGGCTGGCTGCGGGCGAGTGCAGCGCTGGGGCGGCCCGATCGAAGAAATTCGGCCCGGTGACGTGATCTGGTTCCCACCGGGCGAGAAACATTGGCACGGCGCCACGCCAACCACGGCCATGACGCACATCGCCATTCAGGAACAGCTCGACGGCAAAGTGGTTGACTGGATGGAAAAGGTCACCGACGAACAATACCAAGCCTCCAAAGGCGTCAAGGCTTGACTCTTGACTACCAGCTAGAGTTTACGACTCACGCTGGCAAGGCGAAATGGTTTTACCGCGCTACGGTCTTCGTTCTCGAATCGCCGCCAGAATCTCCGCCACAACTTCCGCCTTCGGCTTCGCCCCCACGTTGCCTTTGCCGTGGAGTCGGACGCTGACCGCTCCCGCCTGCATGTCGCGCGGGCCGACGACGAGCATGGTGTGAACTTTGGCCTTTTCGGCGCTCTGGACCTTGCCATTGATCTTGTCGGCGCTGTAATCGCCTTCGGCACGCACCATATTGGCGCGGAGTTCGGTAACGATCGATCTGGCGTAGTCCACCAGTGCGGCCTCGTCGCCAATGGTGAGCACGCGCACCTGTTCCGGCGCGAGCCAGAGCGGGAAATTGCCGGCGTAATGTTCGATCAGGAAACCGATAAACCGTTCGTGTGTGCCCAGCGGCGCGCGGTGGATGCACAACGGTGTCTTGTCGGTGTTGTCCTTGTCGCGATACACCAGCCCGAACCGTTTCGGCACGGCGAAATCCACCTGGTTGGTGGCGATGGTGAACTCGCGGCCGATGGCGCTCCACACCTGCACGTCGATCTTCGGCCCGTAGAACGCCGCTTCGTTGGCCACCTCGACGAAGTTGATGCCGCTGCTCTTGAGGACCTCGCGCACCATGTCCTCCGTCTTCTTCCACAACTCCGGTTCATCGACGTATTTCTTGCCCATGCCTTCTGGCGCGCTGGTGCTGAACTGCATCTCGTACTTCTCGAGGCCGAAAATCTTGAAATATTTCAAATACATCTCGTTGACCGCGTTGAACTCCGCGGCGAACTGCTCCGGCGTGCAGTAGATATGTGCGTCGTTCATGTTGAGCGACCGCACCCGCATCAGGCCGAACAGCTCGCCCGATTGCTCATACCGATAGCAGCAACCGTATTCCGCCAGCCGCAACGGCAAATCACGATAACTCCGCGGCTCCGCCGCAAATATCCGATGGTGATGCGGACAATTCATCGCCTTGAGGTAATAGCGATCCGCCCCAGGCAGATTCTTCAGTTCTTCTAGTTCATGATAATACTTCTCGATCCAATCTTGGGACACGTCCAAGCCATTATCAGCCGTTCGGCGGCGCATATCCTGAAGAAAGCGCTCAAGAAGTTCGTCGCTTATCCCAGAAGTAAAATCGAGTAATTGGCCGTCGAGCGTCTTGTGAACCTTAAGCTTGAAAGCGCCATTGACAAAGGCGTCTCGTAGTTTCGCGATTGACTGTTCGAGTTTCTGTCGCGGCCCAGCCACTTCGTCGAATGTCATCGGCGGGAACATCGAGTCGGCATAGAGCAGCGGCAGGTGCCCGCTTGTTAGGTACATCACTTCCTTCGCGATATGCGGGGTCTTCACGCGGACGTAGCCGGCGGCGAACTCGGTTTCCCTGGCCAGCTTTTCAAGTTCTTCACAGATCGCGGCGCCCTTGGGCAGCCACAGCGGCAGGCCGGGGCCGACAAATTCGGTGTCGATCACGTACAAGCCCATCTCCGCGCCGAGCTTGCGATGGTCGCGTTTCTTCGCCTCTTCGAGCATCTTGAAATACTCGTCGAGCTGGGTCCTGTTCTTGAACGCGGTGCCGTAAATGCGCTGGAGCTGCGGGTTCTTCTCGTCGCCCTTGTAATACGCGCTGGCGACACTGGTGAGCTTGAACGCGCCGATATTCCCCGTCCGCATCACGTGCGGCCCGGCGCAGAGATCGATGAAATCACCGTTGCGGTAATAGGTGATCTCCTCGCCTTCGGGAATGTCTTGGAGGTTGCCGATCTTGAACTTGCTCGGATTGCCCGGCCGCTCGCTCAATCCGCCGAGCCGGCCGCTCTCCGAGTCCTTGATCGCCTGCTC
>JBEKUF010000055.1:0-23625 GCA_049515295.1 Verrucomicrobiia bacterium
GTCGGACGGAGCCGAAAGCGGCACTAGCCGCTGAGACGCGAGCATGTCGTGCCCAGCTCGCAAACGCGACCACGTAGTATCCCCGGTCGCAAACTCAGCCTCCAGAACCCCCAAACTCCCCCTCAACTTGGGTTCGTTTTTGGCTTTGTTTTTGGGAAATTTCCATGCCGGCTTGAACAAACTTGGGTTCGTTTTACAATTTTTGCTTTTTTGCGGCCCCTCCAATCCCTTCGCCACCCACAGGGCGCTACCGCGAATTGAGCTGAGGCGCAGTTTCGGCCAGTTTCTTGTGTCCGATCTATTATCGGGTAGTCCGCGTTTGAATCGAACCCGGCCGGGAATTGAGTTTCTGTGAGAATTCTCGACACCCTTAGCGTTGGCGCGAACGACGAAGAGCGAACAGTCCCATCAAACCTGTCAGCAGCAGAATATTGGTTGCGGGCTCGGGAACTGGCTGGATCACCATGTAGGCTGGACCCGAAAGACCTGAAGCGATGATGGATGGGCGTCCACTGGAACTAATCGCTTCGAGATCGCCCATACTGTCAGTCGCATAGAGTTGGCCGTTGCTGTCAACGCCCAGCCCTCCTGCTAATGCACCCGTGAACCCGAAGACCGAATTGCTTCCATCCGGGGTAATTCTCGAGATCGTGTCCGTGCCAGAGTTTGCAACGTAGAGATTGCCGGATGGATCAAAGGCGAGGCCCAAGGGCCAGTCCAGCCCCGAGGCAAACACCGACAAGGTTCGATTTGAGTCGATCATGTCGACCGTATTCTTGGTGTTATCACTCACGTATAGATTTCCACGGCTATCAAAGGCCATGTCAGCAGGCAGGCCTAAGCCTGATGCCACGGTGAACCATTGTCCGTTAGTATTGAGTTCATCGACTTCCCCAGAACCGCAAAAATAAAAATCGCCGGCGCTGTCGAAAGCGATATCCGTCACAATATGCGGGGGCACGGTCATAAATGTGGAGGAACCGCCGTTGGGAGCAAACTCCAGAATCTTGCCGTCACCAAAATCCGATACATAGAGATCGCCGTGAGCGTCAAAGGCGAGGCCACTCGGCTCGCTCAAGCCGGAGGCAAACACGGATACATTCCCGTTCGCATCGATTTTATCGATGGTTCCGTTGCCACCATTCGACACATAGATGGTGTCGCCCTGCGCAGCGATGCCGGCGGAGAGAAAACAGACTACCGTGACAAACAATGCCGACCAGTTCGACTTGGTAGAAAGCCCGGGCAGTAGCATGTGTAACTCCCTTTAGTGGTGTTGATCCTTACCACTTAGTGGCAAGCATAGCTTAGTATGCTAAGCATAGGATAATTCCTTGCTGGAAAGCAAGTGAAAAATGTCACAAGCCTGCCGGCTGGTAACCTTTCATGGCAAAGCCCCGTTGTGTCCAGACGAGATACAGGCAAGTCGATAGCGCCACCATTTTTTCATTCCCCGGGCTTCGCCAGCCACCCCGCTTGCCGGCCATCTCGTCCGCCATAGCTCCCCGAGCGGCGGCGGAAGCTCGTGTCCGCCGTCTCGTCCGCCATAGCTCGCAGAGCGACGGCGGATGCCAGCCTGCCGCAATTGGGGAACCTCTGCTGAGGCGGTGGGGCCGTCGAGGCCCACAATGCTAGGTGAAGGTGGGGCGCCCGATGTGATGAAGGCGGCTGTGGTAAAGGCGAGATCAGTATCTGCTAAAGACATTCTGAATGAGTGTTTCGAGATGGGCGGCGGGGCAAGGGGAAGAGCGGAGTCCAGCACGTGTAGCCCAGGACGATCCATCTGCGCGGTTGCGAGGATCAGGGAAAGGTATTGAAGGGGGAAAACCCGGGTGGCAAAGGCTCGCATGTTCCTCTGAAGACCAAGGTTATACTGGTTTGTGAAATTTTTCACTTGCAATCCTGAGGCGGGGTATTGTAAAATTCAACCTGATCTGCAGGAAAGAATTCACTCCTAGTGCGAGGTCGAGGGGCTGGATCTTGTGGATCTGGGAGTGAACGCGAGGGAACAGAGCTGCGAGGGAAAACAGCAATGATCGGGTCGTAAAACGGTGACCGGGTACGTGAACGGATGGCGCTTTCTAGGCGCGCCCGGAGCGGTGATTCCATCCACACGACACCACCCACCGACCGACGAATTCCGAAACCAACATGAAGCAGACTACCAAAACATTCTCTCTCGGGCTCGGGGTAGTCGTGTGCATGTTGCTGTGCGAGGCGCATACGTTTGCACAGAGCGTCGAGTATTCGGTCACCGAATTGTCCGCGCCATTGTACGGTCACAGTTACGCGTATGGCATCAACGACGACGGCCAAGTGGTCGGCAGCACTTACACGGGAAGTAACAGGTTTCCGCACGCTTTCCTGTATAGCGGCGGCTCAATGCACGACTTGGGGACGGTTCCGGGGTGCAATTCCAGCTACGCGTATGGCATCAACAACGACGGTCAGGTCGTCGGCAACGCTTGCACCGGAAGCAACAGGTTTCCGCACGCCTTCGTGTACAGCGGCGGTTCGGTGCACGAGTTGGGGACAGTTCCGGGGTACAAATCCAGCTACGCGTACGACGTAAACGACAACGGTCAAGTGGTCGGCAACGCTTACACGAGAGGGGACAAGTTCCCGCACGCCTTCCTGTACAGCAATGGCTCGATGCTCACCCTGGGGATTATTCCGGGCTACAGTTCCAGCTTTGCACATGGTATCAACGATGACGGTCAAGTGGTCGGCGACGCTTGCACGAGAAGCAACAGGTTCCCGCATGCTTTCCTGTACAGTGGCGGCTTGATGATGGACCTTAACAACCTTATTGCCACCAATTCGGGGTGGACGCTGCAAGAGGCAACGGCCATCAACAACGACGGCGAAATCGTCGGCAACGCTTACGCGAGAGGGGACAAGTTCCCGCACGCCTTCCTGTACAGCAATGGCTCGATGCTCACCCTGGGGATTATTCCGGGCTACAGTTCCAGCTTTGCACACGGTATCAACGATGACGGTCAAGTGGTTGGCAGCGCTTGCACGAGAGTCAACAAGTGGCCGCATGCATTCCTGTACAGCGGCGGCTCGATGATGGACCTTAACAATCTTATTGCCACCAATTCGGGATGGACGCTGGAAGTGGCGACAGCCATCAACGACAACGGCCAGATCGTCGGTGAGGGTATCGATCCTAGCGGCAAGCGCGAGGCTTTCCTGCTAACACCCGATCCGGTTCCGGAGCCTGCGACATGGAGCCTGCTGGCGCTGGGCATCGGCGTGCTATTGGGCGGTCGCAAGTTCCATCGGCGCTTGTTGCCGGGTTGATCGCCGCAGCGCTGCGACAGGCGGATTAGCGTGCTCGACTCTCGGAGCCGCAAACCTCCCAAAGTCAGCTTGGAATTGCGAACGGACGTCTCGGAATGTCATCTCTCGTTATCCCCTTCGAGTTGCGTGTCCCGCCTGGTCCGCAACAATCCATCTGCGCGTCCGGTTTCCGGAGCGGGGAAAGGTGCCAAGAGGAAGACTCGTGGACTCGGTGCTTGCCGCTTGTGGAAGCATGGCGGTTGTGGTATCTCTCGCCGACGCTCACGTGGGTGGAATGCCGCGTGGCCGTGGCGGACTTCCGGCATTTATGAAGGGGTTGATGAAACTGTCAGTGGTCGCGAGGTAACAGGCTTGGGGGAACCATCTCCATCAGGCGCGGTCGCCGGGTCGAAAGCGTCTCCAACGGTTGGCTGTCCGTCCCGCGGTGGCTGGCTGCGGATTTTCCAGCCGGCTCCCCCCGCGGCGGTGATGCTGACCGACCCGAAGGAAATTGCCAGGAAGTACAGCCACTGGCAGAAGCTCGTCCTGGTGTTCACGATCACCGGCTACGCGACGTTCTATTTCGTCCGCAAAAATCTCGGCTTCGCGATGCCGATCATGTCCAAGGAACTCGGCATCGACAAAGTCGCCTTCGGCACATTCCTCTCCCTCCAGGGCGTGCTCTATGGCGTGTCCAAATTCGCCAACGGATTTCTCGCCGACCGCTCCAACGGTCGCACGTTCATGGTCAGCGCGTTGATTGTCTCGGCGCTGCTGAATGTCGTCTTCGGGTTCAGTACGAGCGTGGTCGTCTTCGGTCTGCTCTGGATGTTCAACGGCTGGTGGTTTCCGCCAAAACAGCTCGCCTTCAATTTTTCCATCTGGAATTCGTCCCACAATATCGGCAGCATCCTGATCGCCCTCCTGTGCGGATTTCTCGTTAGCGGGAAGCTCTTTGCGCCCAACTGGCGCCTGTGCTTTTTCGTACCCGCCGCCATCGCCCTCGGCGTCGCCGTGGTCGTCTGGTTCAATCTGCCCGACACGCCCCCATCCGTCGGCCTGCCGGAAGTCGAGGGGACCCACGTCGCGTCTGCCGCAACGGATTCCGCCGAGGATTTCAGGGCATTTTTGATGGAGAAAGTCTTCCGCAACAAATATATCTGGCTCGTTTCGTTCGCCAATTTCTTCGTCTACGCCCTCCGCTACGCCGTGTTTGATTGGGGTCCGACGCTGCTGCTGGAAGTCAAGCACATCGAAATCATGCATGGCTCGGCGATGATCGCCGGCTTCGAAGTGTTCGGTCTGATTGGCGCGCTGTTGGGCGGCTGGATCACCGACCGCTTCCTCGGCGGGCGCGCCGGGCGGGCATGCATTGTGTACATGGCACTGGCTGGGGTCTCGATCTTTCTTTTCTGGAAGGTCCCGCCACGCTCGGAATGGCTGACCACCGGCCTGCTCTGCGCGACCGGCTTTTTCGTGTACGGCCCGCAATGCCTGCTGGCCATCGTCGCCGCCAACCTCGCCACGAAGCGGGCGGCCGCCACCGCGGTCGGGTTGACCAGCATCTTTGGCTATGCCAGCACTACGCTTTCGGGGATCGGACTGGGATACATCTTCCAGCACTACGGTTGGGATGTCGGCTTTGAAGTCGTGCTGGGCTGCGCTGTGATCGGCACGTTGCTTTTCGTCGCCGTCTGGCCGGCCAAGGCCCACGGCTATGCTGAGTGACGACCACGCGTTCGAGGATCGGGACGGATACGCCTATCTCTGGTCTTTCTTTACACTTCGAAAGCATGTGCTCATAATCGGCCAAGAATCCATGCAAAAACTCATTCTGATACTCAGCGTCGCCACTTTCGTCGCAACCACCTGTCTCGCGTTCACTGACGGTACAAAGGCCGCGGTTCAACTGCCCGGCCAGCGCCTTGACGGCTCGATTCTGTTGCCGAACCAGTGGTCGCTTCGCCCGGTGGGCCGACAAATCCAACTGGGCGATTTCCCCATCAGCATCGCCGTCGAGCCCCACAGCCGTTTCGCCGCCATCCTGCACTCGGGTTACAGCCGGCAGGCCGTCATGATCGTCGACTTGAAGACGGAAACGGTGGCCACCAACGTGCCGCTTCATGAAGCTTTCTACGGAATCGCATTTTCCCACGATGGCTCCGAACTGTTTTGCAGCGGTGCCAGTGATGAAGTCGTTCACAGTTACCATTTCAAGGATGGTGTGCTCACGAATCCGCAGGATGTCCGTCTGCGCGACGCCAAGGATGTGGGCATCGTTGCAGGGCTGGCGGTTGATGCAGAAGGGAAACGACTCGGTGTCGCCAACCTCTACGGGCAGAGCATCTCGCTCGTCGATTTGGGCACGAATGGCGTCGTTGATGTCCCGTTGACACCACCGTCGTTGACCAACTCGTTCGAAACCGTCAGCGTCCCCGCTTCTTCGGTCGATGCGGAAGTGAATCATTACGGCGTGTTTCCGTACACGTGCCTGATGAACGAGAAGCAACACCGCCTGTATGTCAGCCTGTGGGGTCATGCCGAGGTGGCGGTCGTAGACACAAGCTCGCGGAAGGTGGTCGACTATTGGCCCACCCAGGAACATCCCAACGAAATGGCACTGACTGCCAACGGTGCCACTCTGTTCGTCGCCAACGCCAACCGCAACACAGTCACCGTGATCGATACGAAAACCGGCAAGACACTGGAAACACTTACCGCCGCGCTTTATCCCAATGCGCCTTCGGGTTCGACCCCGAACAGTCTGGCTCTCACCCCCGACGACAAGATCCTCTTCGTCGCCAACGCGGACAACAACAACCTGGCCGTGTTCGACGTGAGTGCGCCGGGACACAGCCACTCGCTCGGTTTCATTCCCGTCGGATGGTATCCGACTTCCGTCCGCGTGACGCCGGACGGTGCGCGCCTGCTGGTCACCAACGGCAAGGGCGTCGTCCCGTTGGCCAACCCGAATGGCCCGCAGCCCGGTCGCAAGAGCCGCGAGGAGACGCTCCCGCAATACATCGCCGAGCTTCTCAAAGGGACGTTGAGCGTGATCGATTTGCCGCACTCGCGCAACGAGTTTGACAATCAACTTGTCGTCTACACCGCCGCGGCGTACCGCTGTAGTCCGCTCAAGGCGGATTCGTCAGTGTCCACCACTCGCCCCGAGGGCAGCCCGATTCCACTCACCCCCGGCGACCCCAGCCCGATTAAGTACGTGTTCTATGTCATCAAGGAGAACCGCACCTACGACCAGGTGCTCGGCGACATGAAGGAAGGCAACGGCGACTCGAATCTTTGCCTGTTCGGTGAGGAAGTGACGCCGAACCACCATCAGTTGGCCCGCGATTTCGTGCTGCTCGACAATTTCTACGCCAACGCCGAGATCAGCGCCGACGGTCACGAGTGGACCATGGGCGCGTACGCGAGCGATTTTGTCCAAAAGATGTGGCGGCTCCAATACGCTCACAACAGTAGCCACAAATATATCTACCCCGCCGAGGGCGTCTTCCCCATGGCCACGCCCGCCGGGGGTTATCTCTGGGACCGCGCTGCCGAGGCCAGCGTGAGTTACCGCAGCTACGGCGAATTTGTTGCCAACGGAAAAACGCCCGACGATCCGTCGGTTCCCCGCGTCAAGGCATTGCGCGGTCATCTCGACGAAATGTACCGCGGGTTCGACCTCGATTATCTGGACGCCAAACGCGCCGACCGTTTCCTGCACGAGCTGAAACGGTTTGAACAGGAGGGTGACATGCCCCGCTTGCAGGTGGTTCGCCTGCCCGGCGACCACACCTACGGTGTGCGCAAGGGCAAGAGGACCCCCAGCGCCTGCGTTGCTGACAACGACGCCGCGCTCGGCCGGATCGTCGAGGGTATCAGCCACTCCAAATTCTGGCCGCAGACGGCGGTCTTTATCCTCGAAGACGACGCGCAGAACGGAGCCGACCATGTCGACGCGCATCGCACGGTTGCTTTCATCGCCAGCCCGTACATCAAACGCCATACCGTCGATTCCACCATGTACTCGACCAGCGGCATGCTGCGCACGATCGAGTTGATCCTCGGCCTCAAACCAATGTCGCAATTCGATGCCGCCGCGACGCCGATGTTTGCCGCGTTCCAGGGCAAGCCAGACCCGACCGGCTACACCGCGCTCCCCGCCCGTATCGACCTGGAACAGAAGAATGCCCAGAACACCTGGGGCGAAAAGGTCTCCCGCACGATGGATTTCACCAAGGAAGATGCCGCTGATGACCTGCTTCTCAACGAAGTCATCTGGCGCTCCGTCCGCGGCGAAAACTCCTCCATGCCCGCCCCCGTCCACGCCGCATTCATCGTCACACACGACACCGGAAACGCCAAAGCGGATAACGACGATTAGTGTCACTTCGTGCCGGACGTTGAGTCGTCAGCCATTATTTCAAGATGGCCAGAAACATCGAGATCAAGGCGCGCATTGAGAGCGTCGAGGCGGTGCTGCCGCGAGTCAAAGCCATTGCCGAGAGCGGGCCAACCGAGATCGTTCAAGACGACACGTTTTTCAACTGCCCGAATGGACGCCTGAAACTCCGCGCGTTTTCGGAAACGGCGGGGGAACTGATTTTCTATCAGCGACCCGACAGCGCCGGCCCGAAGGAGTCGTTTTATGTCATTTCCCCAACGGCATCGCCCAACACACTCCGCGAAGTTCTCTCGCTCGCGTATGGCCAAAGCGGCCGGGTCCGCAAACACCGCATACTCTTCCTGATGGAAAGAACGCGGATACACCTCGACCGCGTGGAAGGCCTCGGGGACTTCATCGAGTTGGAGGTGGTTCTTTCGGAAGGCGAGCCTGCCGAGGCCGGGGTCAATGTCGCCCGCGAATTGCTTGCCAAACTCGGCATTCCCCCGGAGCAATTGATTGAAGGCGCCTACGTGGATTTGCTTCGCGAAAACGACTGACACAACAGCACGCGCCGCGCGAATCGCTGTGGTCACCGCGCGGGACATCGTGCTATTATTGCCACATTTGAGGGGGAACGATGGATACCCGCTACGTTCACGGGTACGATCAACAAGAGAACATTCGTCTGCAGAATCAGGCCTCTACGCTGGTTGAGTTGTTGCATTCGGACACAGCATACCCCAACGGAAGCCGTGTCTTGGAAGCCGGTTGCGGAGTCGGCGCCCAAACCATCACGCTGGCGCGAAACAGCCCGCACGCATCGATTGTGTCGATCGATATATCGGAAAGTTCCATTGCGGAAGCGACGGGGAAAGTCAAAGCTGCTGGTCTGACAAATGTGATGTTTCAGCAAGCCGATATCTTTCATCTACCATTCGTCCCGCAGTCTTTCGACCATGTGTTTGTCTGCTTTGTGCTGGAGCATTTGTCCCGCCCCGTGGAGGCGTTGCTGGCCCTCAAGAATCTTCTCAAAGTCGGCGGCACAATCACCGTCATCGAAGGCGATCACGGTTCGACGTATTTCCACCCGGACAGCGCGTCGGCCCGTAAAGCGATCCTGTGCCAGATCGAACTGCAAAGAAGGGCCGGCGGCAATGCCGAGATCGGCCGGGAACTCTACCCGCTCCTGCACCGGGCAGGACTTGGTTCGATTCACGTCTCGCCGCGTATGGTCTACGTCGATGCCAGCCGTCCGGAGCTTGTGGATGGCTTCACCAAGAAGACGTTCACCGCAATGATCGAGGGCGTGCGCAACTCGGCCATCGCAGCGGGAATTATCGATCCAACCGATTTTGACAAAGGCATCGAGGACCTGTATCGAACCACACGTCCCGATGGTGTGTTTTGCTACACCTTCTTCAAAGCAGTCGCCCAACGCATCTGCTAGAGATCGCTAATGCTCCGCTTCATGCGGCACCGGATTTGGCGGCGGGCCATTGCGAAATTCCGAATGGCGAATCTTGCCGCCCGCGTGGCTGATCCACGCCCCCACCCCCAGCGAGGCGACCGCAAGCACCAGCGTCGCGAGCGCCAACGGCAACTGCGTACGCGGACGAAACCGCGGCGCCACCAGCGCCGCCAGAGCAACGGCGGCGGTCACGTAAAACACCCATTCCCCGATGTCGGCTCGATGCATGTGAACATCCAGCCATTGCTGCGCCTCCTGGTTCGACATCGAATACACGCGGTCGGAGGCGCGCTCGCCAAATTCTCCCACGGGCCATACCGAAAGCGCGGCGACAATCACCACGACAAACGCCGTGATCTGGGCGGGCCGACTTCGCAACGCCAGCGCGACAACCAACGCCAGAATGCCGCTGGCCATGGCGTAAACGGGAATCGGATTGAGCAGCACGTGAACATATTCCGGCTGCCGAAGCTGCTGCAGAAGTTCGTTGAACTCTGTCATCCGCGTCGCGGAGCGATTGTTGGCGCGACCGCCTCGTCTGGCTATTTCTGAATCTCTGCGTTTTCGATCATGTTGATCCCGTCACGGCTCACCAGCTTGCCCTTGACGGTGATCGTCTTGCCGGCGTATTGCGCCAACTCGGAGTTGAGCGGCTTGTGCTCACCGATCAGCAGATACGTCTTCCCATCCTCGCTCTTGATGCCCACGGGCAGACCCGACTCGATGCACTTCGCGGCACAGCCCGCATGCTTCTCGCCGTGCGCGCCATGGTCGAGGTAACAGGCCATATCCAGCACCTCGCCTTTGACGGTGACGGCGCTGTCTGCATCCGCCGCCCAGGCGCCGCCGACCACGACCAGACCGGCGACAACAACTGCGACACTAACCACCATGAGCTTCTTCATCGATCTCCTCCCGATTGGTTGTTTCGTTTCTGCAAGAACTCGTCACCAATGATTCCGACATTACGATGCACCAACTCGTTCACTCGTTCCAATCACTTCCCAGAAAGTGCTTGAAAACCAACCGGTTGTCCACCGTGAGTTTTCCGGAAAACAACCGCCTGGTCTTTGGCGGCAAATGCCACCAGGCTCGGCAAACATCGGTCATAGGTCTTCAACAGGCAACAGCCCTGTGGATCGCGCATCGTTCGCATCCCGCCACAGGGATGCACGTCACTGTCCGATACGTATACCGCATCCGCGGCATTCACCCAGCGGCCGGTCGCGAAATCCGTGGCCTCCATCTTCCGGACTTTCTGGCGAGTACTCTCCAGATAATGCAACCCGCAGCGCGGACAACAAGTCTCGACAACCTTTCCGTTCTCAAGCGTCACGCGAAAGGCCATGCCCTGGCATTCCTCGCGTTGGCAAACGGCACAGATGCGAGCCGACCTGCTGCAGCCCGCCGCCATCGCGAGGCAAAACACCAGGATAAACGCTCTCATGGTTGCGCCACGGATAATTTCACTTCTTTATGCCATTTCCACAACAGATAAATCGCCGGGTACACCAGCAGTTCCATCAGGAACGACGTGAACAATCCCCCGACCATCGGCGCCGCGATGCGTTTCATCATGTCCGCGCCGCTGCCGACCGACCACATGATGGGCATCAATCCCATCGTGGCCGCGCCCACCGTCATCATCTTGGGCCGGATGCGTTTCACGGCGCCGTGGATGATCGCCTCGTGCAGGTCGGCCAGCGAGCGCAGTTTGCCTGCGCGTTTGGCCTCTTCATACGACAAATCGAGGAACAGCAACATGAACACTCCGGTTTCCGCGTCGAGTCCCATCAACGCAATCATCCCCACCCACACCGCGATAGAGACGTTGTAGTTCAACAACCATAACAACCACACCGCTCCCACGAGCGAGAACGGCACCGCAAGCATGACGACCGCGGCTTTGAATGCCGATTTCGTATTCGCATACAACAACAGGAAGATCAGCGCGACCGTCACCGGCAGCACAATTTTCAGCCGCTCGCGCACCCGCAGCATGTTTTCGTATTGCCCGCTCCACACGATGGAGTAACCCGTCGGCAGTTTCAACTGCGCCGATACCGCCCGCTTCGCGTCCTCCACGTAGCCACCCACGTCGCGCCCGGTGATGTCCACGTACACGTACCCGGCGAGCATGCCGTTTTCATCGCGGATCATCGCGGGGCCGTTCACGAGCGAAATATCGGCCAATTCCTTGAGCGGCACCTGACGGCCCATTGGCGCCGTGACCAACACCCGTTCGAGTTGGTCGAGGTTGGCGCGCAAGTCCTGCGGGTAACGCAAATTGATCGAGTACCGCTCGCGGCCTTCAATGGTCGTCGAGATCGTCTCCCCGCCAATCGCGGTCATGATCACGTTCTGCACGTCCTCGATGGTGAGTCCATACCGCGCAATCGCTTCCCGTTTCGGCACAATGTCCACGAAGTACCCGCCGGCCGCGCGCTCGGCAAAAATGCTTCGCGTGCCCGGCACCTGGCGAAGAATGCCCTCGATGACCTCGCCGATCCGCTGTACCTCATCCAGGTTCGCCCCGAACACCTTGACGCCCACCGGCGTGCGAATGCCCGTAGCCAGCATGTCGATGCGGTTCTTGATCGGCATGGTCCACGCATTCACGGTGCCGGGAATCTGGAGGGCGCGGTCCATTTCGTTGACGAGTTCGTCATGGGAAATATGCTCGGGCCAGACGCGATCCAGCACCGCCCGCAAGGGTCCCGGCCACGACGAAAAAAATCGCCGTTTCGGCGGCCACTCGGACACCGGTTCGAGTTGCACCACCGTCTCCATCATCGAGAACGGCGCGGGATCCGTTGACGTATCGGCCCGTCCCGCCTTGCCATGCACGGTGACGACTTCGGGGAACTGCTTGAGGATGCGATCCTGTGTTTCCAGTAACCGCTGGGCCTCGGTCACCGAGATGCCGGGGAACGTCGTGGGCATGTAGAGAATCGATCCCTCGTTCAGCGGCGGCATGAATTCGTGGCCGAGTTTCAAATACACGGGCACCGTGGTCGCTACGATCAACGCCGCGACACCGATCGTCGCCTTCGGATGGCGCAGGACGAAACGGCACGGCCGTTCATACAGCCAAAACAGCACGCGGCTGATGGGATGCTTCTCCTCGGGGTAATATTTCCCGACGAAGATACCGTCCATGAGCTTCGCGAACCATCGCGGTCGTATGCGGAACGGCTCCATCCGCGTGAACAACATGCGCACCGCCGGGTCAAGTGTGATCGCCAACAATGCCGCCAACGCCATGACCAATGTTTTCGTGTAGGCCAGCGGTTTGAACAGCCGGCCCTCCTGTTCCACGAGAGCAAACACCGGCAGAAATGCCACCGCGATCACCAACAGCGAAAAAAACACCGACGGTCCAACCTCCATCAGTGCTTCCAGTCGAATCCGGTGAAAATCTCCCGGCCGTCCCTCTTCCTGCCAACGTTCGAGTTTCTTGTAGGCGTTCTCGACCTCAACGATTGCGCCGTCCACGAGGACGCCGATCGAAATGGCGATGCCCGCGAGGCTCATGATGTTGGAGGTGATGCCCATGAAATACATCGGGATGAACGCCAGCGCCACGGAAACCGGAATGGTAATAATCGGCACAATCGCCGACGGGATGTGCCAGAGAAAAAACAGGATCACGAAGCTGACGATGATCATTTCCACGATCAACTCGTTCTTCAGATTGTCGATGGACTTCCGAATCAATTCCGAGCGGTCGTACGTCGGGACCACCTCCACGCCCTCTGGCAACGTCGGTTTCATCTCCTCCAGCTTCGCCTTCACGCGGCCGATGACGTTGAGCGCGTTCTCGCCGTGGCGCATCACCACGATGCCGCTCACCGCGTCGCCGTCACCATTGAGGTCCGCGATGCCGCGGCGCATCTGCGGTCCGAGCGCGACGTCCGCCACGTCGCGCAACCGTACTGGTATGCCTTGCTTGCTGGTCTTGACGGCGATCCGTTCGAGGTCTTCGGTTCCTTTGACGTAACCGCGGCCGCGTACCATGAACTCCTTGCCGTTCCACTCGATGAGGCGGCCACCGACCTCGTTGTTGCTGCGCTTGATGGCGTCCATGATTTCAACGACACCGACGCCGTACGCCTGCAACTTCACCGGATCGACCGTCACCTGGTATTGTTTCTGGAAACCGCCCAGTCCCGCGACTTCGGCGACGCCGGGCACACTTTGCAGGGCGTAGCGCAACACCCAATCCTGATAACTCCGCAGATCGGCGAGATTATGTTTGCCGGATTTGTCCACCAGCGCATATTGGTAGACCCAGCCCACGCCGGTCGCGTCGGGGCCGAGTTCCGGCGTGACACCCGCGGGCAATTGCCCCGCGATCTTCGACAGGTATTCGTTGACGCGGCTGCGGGCCCAATACAAGTCGGTGCCGTCTTCGAAAATCACGTACACATACGAAAACCCGAAATCGCTGAACCCCCGAATGGCCTTCACGCGCGGGGCGCCGAGCAGCGCCGAGATGATCGGATACGTGACCTGGTCCTCCACGATATCCGGGCTGCGGTCCCACTTCGTAAACACGATGACCTGCGTGTCGCTGAGGTCGGGAATCGCGTCGAGCCGGATGTTCTTCATCGCGTAGAATGAACAGGCCACCGCCGCGGCCGCCAGCATGACCACGAGAAGACGGTTGTGCGCGCTGAACGCGATGATGTTCTTGATCATCGTGGTTGCCCGCTCAGGGCTGGTGCGCCCCGCCGGCCACGGCTTCCATGGCGGCCTTCATGGATGACTCGGAATCCACGAGAAAGCTGGCGGAGGTAACGACCTTGTCGCCTTCGTTCAGTCCGGAAACGAGCTGATAGTAGCCGTCGCTGCGTTCACCGACCGTGATGGGTGTCGGCACGAGACGGCCATCGCCGGCGTCGCGAAACGCGTAGGTGTGCTCCGCGGTGCGCATCACAGCGGTTTCGGGGATGGCGAGGCCGTCGCCCAATTCGTAAGAAAGCTTCGCCGTCGCGAACATTTCCGGTTTCAAGAGCAATTCTGGATTCGGTATCTCCAGCCGCGCTTTCAATGTGCGGCTCTCCGCGTCAAGCGTGGGGGAAACGAACGTGACTTTTCCCGCGAACGTCTTGTCGGGCCAGTACGGCAGCAACAGCTTCACCGGCATCCCGACTTTCACATACGGAAGTTCCGCCTCGTAGATATCGGCGTCCGCCCATACGGTCGACAAGTCCGCGACAACCAGCAACGGTTCGCCGGCGGCGATCTTCTGGCCCGGCAATACCGCGCGTTCCACGACCCAACCGCTCGCCGGTGCGTACAGCGTCAGCATCTTCTCCGCTTCACGTGTTTTCTCCAGCCGATCGATCTGTTCGTCGCTGATGTCCCAGAGCGACAATCGTCGCCGCGCCGAGGCCATCAGGTTGGTCGAGCCCGAACGCAGGGCGGTCAGATACTCGTTCTGCGATGTCAACAGGTCGGGACTGTATATGGTCAACAATGGATCACCCTTCTTGACGAACTGTCCGGTTGTGGCCGTGAACAGTTTGTCCACCCACCCGTCCACTTTGGCTGTCACGCGGTACAGGCGGGTCTCATCCGCGACAATTCGAGCCGACGTGCGCACCTCGCGCGCCAGTGCGCGCTTTTCCACCACACCCGTCGTGAGCCCCATCCGCTGACGTACCTCCGCGGTGATCGGCACCGTGGCCAGCCCCGACGGCGTCCCCTCTCCAGGCTCTTCGACTTCGACTGGCACCATGTCCATGCCCATCGAGTCTTTGCCCGGCTTGTCACTGACCTCGTTGGGATTCATCGTGGAGCGGTAGATCGTCTTTCTGACCGCAACCATGGCCGCAGACCCGGTCCCGTGCTGAGACGCATTCATCGGCACGAGTTTCATGCTGCAAATCGGACAATTACCCGGTTTGTCGGACACGACCGATGGGTGCATCGGGCAGTGGTATTTCACAGCGGAAGGGGATTCGGCGGCGGGCGGCTTGGTGTGGACGTCTTTTTTGGCGCACGAAACCAACAGGACACCCAGCGCCAGCGAACCTGCCAGGATTCGTAACCCGCGATTCATTTCCTCTCCCCGTCTGTGGCCATTGGCAGCCGCCCGCCCACCATGCGTTCCAGCGATGCCAGCAATCGTTGAAACTCCGCCGCGTGATGCAAATTCTGCATCTCCAGATCAAACAACATCCTGCGCGCATCCAGGATATCGAGGAACCCGCCCGTTCCGCTCTCGTACGCTGCGCGGGCCGCGTCGACGGCATGCTGCTGCTGCGGAATCAACTTTCCGACGTACAGCTCGTAATGGTGATGCATGGTGTGAGCGCCATCATAGAGTTTCTTCACTTCGGCGGCTGTCCGCGTGCGCATCGCGTCCAACTCATCCCGGCTGGCTTCAAGGTTCGCGCGCGCTTCGCGGACAGCGGCGCCACGCTTGCCGCCGTTCAACCACGGGAAATTGATCGAGACGCCCGCGTCATACTCCTGGATGCCGCCCTTGCCCTCGTACTGCCATGCCTCCACGCGAACCTGAAGATCTGGATCGTACCCTTTCTTCGCCAGCGCCAGCGCCGCCTCGGCGCTATGCAGTTCGCCCTCCTGCAATCCCAGCAACTCGGGCCGACACGCGGCCGCTGCCTGTAATTGATCCAGGGTCACGGCAGGTTCGAGCACCGGCGCAGTCACTTCGGGACCGATCTCCACCGGCGTACCCGGATCCCGGCGCATGAGCCGATTCAACTCCGCCAGAGCCATCTGGTACGCACGCACACGGTCGGTTTGATCCTCGGACAATCTGGCCAGGTCGTTCTGGGCGCGAATGAGGTCGGACTGGGATGCCTTGCCGACTTCATATCGCGAACGGGCGACCTCGACAAATTGCTGCATCAACTCTTGATTGCGCTGGTTGAGATCCAACTCGCGCTGTGCCTGCCAAAGGTCGTAGTAGGCCTGCTTGACCATCGCCACGATCTCGAGGGTTTTCATCCGCCACGCCATCTCGGCTTGCTTCGCCGCGCCCGTCTCCATGCCGCCACGAAGGTCGCGTTTCCCAAACCACGGTATGTTTTGGGAAATCATCAGACCCGTCTGGCTCGCCGCGGCAGCCTCCTGACTCCTGCGCCAGGCGTCCACGCCGACGGTCGGATCGTCCAGGGCCCGCGCCTGCGGAATTCTCTGGAGCGCGGCGTCCCATTTCTTGCGAGCCGTGGCGATCTCGGAATTGTCCGCCAGCGCGGTATTGACCAGCGCGTCCAGCGAATCGTTCGTTTGCGCGCGTCCGGCAGTTGTCCCGACCGCAACGATGAGGGCGGCGATGATCGGCTTCATGGCGTTGGATGATGCATCCCGAAGGGGCCGGCGGCGCACACCTGCTGGCTCACGAGCGCCGCGTAGCGCGGCTGCTGATCCGGCGTCAACACCGCACGCACGCGGAGGACATGGTTCAGCGTGGCGCGCTCCGAATCGACCTGAGCGGCGGCCATGCGATCCAAGCAGGCGTTGGCTTTGGTGAGATCAACCTGCGGCTTCGCCAGTTCCTGCCCCAACGCAAAGCGTGCGTCGCAGTGCGTGTCGCAGCAATGGTCGACCTGCGCGCGAAATTCCTGGTTCAACCTGTCAATTGCAGCGCTCTGCGCGTCCGTCAACTTCAGTTCACGCTTGAGCCAAGCGGCGTCAGTCAGATCGGCCATCCCGCGGCTCACGGAGCGATGAATGCACCAACTGGCCACGCCATAGGAGAGCGACGACACGAAGAGCGTCAGGACAGCCAGGGCGACCAGCGTCCTTTTCATCGCAACTCCTTCGCGGAGCCTTGCAGGTAGCTGCCCGCGAGAGTACCGGGCCCGAGAAATTGAAGCTCGGCCCGAGAGGTGTCGGTCTGGCGGGGCGCGGAAGCGACGCCGCCCCACACACCGGCGAGGGCCGCCACCAACAGCGCGGCGGTCACGGACCAGGCGGGCTGCCACAGCAATCGCCCCATTGCTTCGATCAGGCCGACTCGCGCGGGGCGTTTATCGGCGGCGAGCCAAATCTGCCGCCATACGTTGGCCTCGAAATTGCCCGGCGGCTCGATATCGCGCCACTGCCGCAGCAAGGCTCTGAGCTTGTCGTCATTCTGGTTCATCACAGAGTGATACGTCGGGGGCGAAAAAAACCCTCACAAGGGTTTCTGGTGTTTTCATCCGCTTGTTCGACGTAACACGTTCTACTGAAATGTATTACGTAGACAGGCGGCCTGGAAACGACCCGTTATATTGAAAAAGGCGATGGTTTCGTGGACGGCCTGCAACCAACCGGCCCGCCGCCCCCAGATCGGGCTTGACATCCATCGCTAGTGTTATATACATATATAACAGTATATGTTTATTCGGCTTGAGCCAAGTTCCGCCGTGCCGGTGTACCGGCAGATCGTCGATCAGATCAAATACCAGGTCGCATCGGGCACGTTGCGCCCGGGGGACCGGTTGCCGAGCGTTCGCGAACTCGCCCGGCGGTTGCCGGCCAACCAGAACACCGTCCTCAAAGCGTATGAGTTGCTCACCCACGAGGGGTTGCTCAACCGCCGCCAGGGTGATGGCACGTTCGTCACCGATACTCCGTCCGCCCTCAAGAAGTCCGAGCGGCTCCGCAAAGTCTCGTCCATTCTGGCGCAAGCCGCGGCCCAAGCCGTCCACTTCGAGATCACCGCCGATGAACTACACACGTTGTTGAACGAGGAGATCGACAGATTATCTCCGGGAGGTCGTTCCCATGAATGATTCGCGCGTCGCCATCCACGTGGAGAATTTGCGAAAACACTTTGGCCAACGGCAGGTATTGCGCGGGGTAAGCCTGGACGTGATGGCCGGCTCGATTTTCGGTTTTCTGGGTCTGAACGGCGCCGGCAAGACCACGCTGATTCGCATCCTGCTGGGGTTGTCGCGGGCGGACGCAGGCCAATGTTCGGTGGGTGGGATCGATCCGTCAGTCGATGCGCTGGGAGTGCGGGCGCGCATCGGCTACATGGCGGAAAACCAAACGATGTACGGTTGGATGCGGGTTGGCCAACTTATCGAATGGGTGTCGCGATTCTATCCCTCATGGGACCGGGCTCTGGCCGCAAGCCTGCGCGACCAAATGCGGCTCGACGCCGACGAAAAGGTCGGCGCGCTTTCCAAAGGCCAGACCAGCCGTCTGGCGCTGTTGCTGGCACTGGCGCATCGACCCGGTATCGTCATTCTCGATGATCCCACACTGGGGTTGGACCCGATTGCTCGCCGCGATCTGTTGCGCGATGTCATCGGCCAATTGCAGGACCGGGGCGCCACGGTGTTTTTCTCATCGCATTTGCTTTACGAGATTGAGCCGATCTGCGACCGGATCGCCATTCTGCACGAGGGACGGATCATCAAGTGCGAGGCTGTCGACGAGTTGCGGGAGAACGTCAAACGGATTGTGCTGAAGCCGGCGGACGCCGCCCGCGCGCCGGACTTGCCCGGAGTACTGGATTTTCGGGCGCAGGATGGACAATGGTCACTGACCGTGGAGGGTGTTGAGTCCGTGCGGCCCGCTCTGACATCGATCAGCCGTGGCGGCCTGACCGTGATGGATTTGAACCTCGATGAGATCTTTGAGGCCTATGTCATTGGCCGCCGCGAGGTGCCTCATGCCTGAAGATGTGAGAGGCGCACGGGTTCGGCGACAAGCCGTGTGGGCGGCATTGCTGCGCAAGGAGTGGTGCGAGCAGCGCTGGCGATTCTTCCTGGGGACAGTCGTCGTCAGTGGTTTGCTGGCCGGTCTATTGCGGGCGCAGATCGTTTCATCGGTGGAAGCAGCCGTGCTGATTTATGGACCGGTCGGTCTGATACTGGTGATTTTCTTTGCGGCCGGACCCGTCTCGAGTGAACGAGCGGACCGCACCTGGGAGTTTCTGGTGGTCCAGCCCGTCTCCCGCTCGGAAGTGATCCTGGCAAAGTGGGCAATGGGTGTGGTGCAGTTGATTGGTACGATGGTGATTGCCACCCTGGCCGGGCTCCTGGCCATGTGGAGCCGGGGTATTCGAATGATGCCCGATGTATCCGAGTTTTATGCGCACAACGGACCCGAGGCCTTCGTCACATGGTCGACGACCCATCCGTCATTGTCCCTGTGCACGTTTGCGATAGTCGGAACAATCGCGCTGGCCTGCTGGTTCACGCCGTTGTACCTGCTTCTGGCGCGGGCGCGGAACGAGTTCGCGGCCACGCTGGGCGGTGTCTTCCTGACCATCGCGGTGCTGCTGTGGCTGATGGTCGGGATAAGTCACGCCCGCAATACCGGAGCCAATTGGTTTGCGACCCTCGTTACCGCGTCGCCGTGGGTGGCAATGACCATTCTCAACCCGATATCACCGTTTCTCCTGATTATCGCGCCGAACGATGCGACCTGGCTCCCGCTCGTTTTGGTTGTCGACGTCATCGTCTGGATTGTTTTCCCCCTGTGGTACGTGGGACGCAGCTCCAGCCGACTGGTCGAGAAATGGGTGGGAGTATGAACATGATCACGCCTTCCGAAAATCCGTCCGTGGTATCGAGCGCGCAACCGATTCGACGCACGTCGGCCTGGGCCAATCTGGTTCGCAAGGAATGTCTGGATTCGCGCGAGGCGGCCATCGCGGGGCTGGCGATTTTCTGGTTGGTTCCCGCGGTGTTGGGACTCATCGAACTTGCGCTGGATGGGCGTCATAGCGCGATACCTTTCGCGTGGCTGCTGGTAATCGGGGCCGGCTGGCTGTACGCCATCATCGTAGGTGCGCACACGGTCTGTCGGGACTGGGGCAAGGCGGAAGAGCATTTTCTGCTCGCCCAACCCGTCTCACCCCGGACCGTCGTGTCCGCGAAACTGATCACTGCAGCCGCGCTGGTCGCTGGCGTGCTCGGGATCGCCGTGGCCTGGGACATGATGTTGGTTCAGTGGACTGCGTTCGCGGCCCTCGATAATCCAGAGTGGATGCCGATCATTTTCTCAGCGGCCTGTGTCATGGCAACGGGTTTCGCCGTGGCTTTTGCGGTGGCGGTGATGACCCGACAAATGCTGGCCAGTACGGTCGTGGCGACACTCGTGTTGCTGGTCTGGGCGATCGCGCCGCTGCTTTCTTCCCGTTTGGCACACTTTTGGGTGCCGGCTCTGCTACTCGATGTCCAGCACCCGACCACAGTCGTGCCGTTTGTCCTCGTTAGTTTCCTCATAGTAGCCGTGAGCATCGTCGCCAGCATCCAGTACTCGACGCACGAGCGCGTGTTCCAGTTGGGGCACAAACAACTGGCCTGGACCGCCGGCTTGGTAATGTTGGCGCTCTTTGGCCTCGCGACGACTGAAGTGGGAGGCTCCCTGCACGTCCGCGACCAGGCGGTGCTTCCCGATTTTGAGTCGTCGGCCTGGTGGGCCCCGCGGACGGCCCAGCGTGGCAACCGCTTTGCATTTGCCTATTGCGATTATCGACCACAATCACGTCCGATGGAGAGATGGTTCATGGCGACCTTCCGCGTGTCAGACAGTGGACATATCCAGGATCTGCGAAAGACGCCGATTCCCGGCACGCTCCCGCCGATCAATCCTGGCCCGCAAAGCAGGGTGGACGAATTTACCGGGTTAGCGGCGGACAAGGACGGACATCTGGTCGTCTCGGGAACGCGCCTGCACATTGTCAGCGCTACCCGACACATCGAACCGGAGACCCTCTGGCGGACGACACTGACCTGGCCGGATGGTGGCAAACCGGAAGTTCTCTCCCACGCCGAGCTGGCGCTGCCAGCCGGTGAACATTTCCGCACCACGGAATCCCGGTATGAGTTCAGGTATGAGTCCTGGAATGAGGGTCGGGACCACGTACCCCGTTTCAGCTACCTCATTTCTGTCGTTTTTTCCACTGATGGTAATGCCGTGAGAGATCGCGAGGACAAGCTCTATGTGTTCGATTGGTCTGACGGTCCGAACCCGGGCCCGCGCTATGTAATCCCATTGCCGCAAGACAACTCTTATGTCTCCGTCGGAAATGGAAAAGTACACGTATGGGCCGCACATGGACCCTACCCCGACGAACACACGTTAGTGGCTGATTTCGATGCCGATCACCCCGAGACCCTTCTCGACAAACAGAACTGGTCGTTTCATGAACGCCGAGACATGAATGAGTATCCATGGATTCGAGGACTTGAGCGACTTGGCGCGGGATCCATTCAAGTGGATCAGCACGACGACGTCGCCTATCTCAGCGACTGGCTCGGGTTGCGCGTCGCGCGGCAGACGCGACCGGGGCGTTGGGAAATCGTCGGCGAATGCCGCACGTCTCCATTGGCGATGCTGTTTCGCTCGATTCCGCAGCCCCAGGCCATTGATGATTCTCTCGTGATCGAACGCGGCGAAAAAGGAATCATCGCCTATGATGTATCGAATCCTATCAGGTCGAGGAGAATCGGGTTTATCAGTGCCGTTGTTGTTCCACCATGGTCCGATACCACCTGGTCCGATATCACGACGGTCTTGGCCACTGATCACTACGTCTTGCTACGTGAATTCAATCTGATCACTGCCCTTGACCGGCCCGACCGGCGCGGTAATGGCAACCCGTGACGATTGACGGCGTCGGCAAAACATCGAACGCGAAAAAAACCCTCGCTGTTTGCAGCGAGGGTTTTCAGCTTCCGACGGGATCAGGAGGGCCTTTGGCGACGGTGTTGGTGAGGATGCGAACGCCGAACCGTTTTGGCGTCCGCGCACCATCGCGCGCGGTTGCCGGGACTATTAACATCCGGCGTGCCAAGCCGGCGGCGGTTCGGTGAATATTCCGCAACTCCCGTGGCTGCAAGAAATTCAGAAGCGACAAGGATTATCAGCGCGGGCGGGGATGCGGAAACGCGCTGCGGTGAATCATGCAGTGTGGTTAAACTGCAACAGTCACAAGTCATTCCAACAAGTGTTGGAGCGCCGCTCTCAGTGTTTGCCTGGCGCGGTACAGGCGCGACTCCACCGATTTCTCGGAACAGCGCATCACGCCCGCGATCTCGGCATAAGACATTCCATGATATTCGGACAGAATGATGGCGGTCTTCTGGTCTTCGGGAAGTTTCGCGACGGCCGCGGCGATCTGATCGCCAATCTCGCGCGCGCTCACGTCCTCCGCCGTGCCGGATGGCGCCACGATCTCCGGCGCCGACTCGATCGACTCCGCGCGATGGCGTGACCGCCAGCGAATCCGGTCAATCGCGGCATGGCGCGCCAGCGCGAACAACCACGTGGAAAACTTCGTCTCGGGCCGGTACGTGTCGAGATTCTGATAGACGCGCACGAACACATCCTGCGCGACATCGTCCGCGTCCTGGGCGTTTCCCAACATGCGGAAAATGAAATTCACCACCGGACGTTTGTAGCGCCGCATCAGCTCGTCAAATGCGGCGGCCTCGCCCGACTGAATCTGACGGACGAGCTCGGAATCTGGTTGATCGTGAAGTTGCATGACTGACCTGAGATCGACACAAGAGACACCACGGGCGTGGCGCCTGGTCTCAGATCAGGAAAGCATGCGTCGAGAGGTACGAAGGGGCGGCTGACGCCGAAGCGTTAACTCTGGCGGTCCACGCGGGGTTGCACGCAACCTCGCTCGCGAGCAACATGGTGCCCGCGGACATGACCGTGATCGTCAGCATCCGGTGGCCGGGAGCCGGCGCGGCGCGGGCCGGCACCGGGTTCGACACCGGCTGGGTTGGCGCTGACAACTTGCAATGACAATGCGCGCCCCGACAACAATCCATCGGCTGCGATTGCGCCCGGGCGCAGGGTGCCGTGGCCGGTTCGCACCAGTCGGCGCGCATGGGCAGGATGCCCGCGAGCAAAATGGCCACGAGCGTTGTCGATACTGTGAAAACCTTGCCCATTGGTACTCAAAGTCTACGCCGGCATCCGTGGCGCGTCAAGGAACCGCCGGCAAACAGTCCGGGGAAGGCGATGCTTGCGTCGTGCCTGAGAGTGGAATAATACTTTCAAACAAATCATGACCGTCCAAGCCCATGCATGGCGCAGCCGACTCCTGATCCCGTTGTTCCCGGGCGCGATCGCGTTGCTCGCGATCATTCTCGTGTTGGGGCGTGCGTCTGGAGAGAATGTCATCCGAGAAGCACAACCCGCGCCGCTGTTCGTCCTCAAGGAATCCCCTGGCCAGACCATCAAGCTGGCCGATTTCAAGAATCGGGCGCTGATTGTTTGCTTTTTCGCCACGGGGGACCAACCCAGCCGCAAGCAGATGGGCATATTGAATGACCTGGTCGGTCAATACGGCGAGACGAACGTTGCCGTGCTCGCCCTGGCGCTTGACCAAACAGACCCCGACTCGCTCAAGACCTGCGCGGAGCAGCAACATCTGCGCTATACGCTACACGGGGCCAGTTACGATGTGATCCAGGCGTTCGGCGGCTTGACGGCAATTCCGACGATGTTCATTATCGACAAGAACCAAAACGTCATCGACAAATAC
>JBEKUF010000056.1:0-19491 GCA_049515295.1 Verrucomicrobiia bacterium
CATCGACATGATTTCCACCAGCGAGATCAAGATCTCAGTGATTATCGCCTTGAAGGACGCCGACAAGGCCGCCCGCGCCGTCCACGACGCGTTCGAGTTGGGCAAGTAGCCCCGGACCGCGCAGGGCGGAGGCAACGGGCGGGGGACGGGAAACGGAACATTCGTGCCCGTGATTGACACGCTCTCACTTGTTTCCTACGATACGCGGCGTTCCGACGTTGATTCGTGAACCATTGAACTGGAGGTGGATGATGCGCCGTCGTCATGTCGTCTGGTTGGTTTTTGCGATTCTGCTGGCCGGGTTGGCCAGTCGTCCGGCTGCCGCGAGAGACCTGGAGTTTGGGTTTACGCCCGTACTGGGGCAGGCGGACGAGCGGGCCGCATTCGAACCCCTGACAGCCTATCTCTCCGACGCCATTGGCCAGAAGGTGGTGATCTACGTCGCCAAGGATTACGGCGACCTGCGCACCAAGATGGAGGCCGGCGCGGTGGACATCGGCAGTTTCTCGCCGTTCGCCTACGTGGACGCCGAGCGCGGTGGAAAAATTCGCATCATTGCCCAGTCGGTCATCGATGGGTCCGCCACCTACGTCGGCATCATCGTGGCCCGCAAGGACAACGGGCTGAAGACGCTGACGGATCTGAAGGGGAAACGATTCGCGTTTGTCGATCCGAAATCGGCGTCTGGCTACGTTTATCCACGCGCCATGCTTGTCGAAAAGGGCATCAACCCGGATACGTTCTTCAAGGAAACGATCTTTTCTGGCGACCACAAGAAAGTGATTGCGGATGTTCTGGATGGACGTGTTGACGCCGGTGCGACGTACGACAACGCACTCGGAATCGCCAAGAACAGCGGCATGGCGTCGGACGATCTGGCAATCATTGCGAGCACCGACCCCATTCCCCACGATGCCATCGCGGTGCGGATCGGGTTGGATGCGGGCCTGACGAAGAAGATTCAAACCGCGCTGGTGAATCTGGACAAGACCGAGGCTGGCCGCCGCATCATCGCCAACAGCAAGAAGAAACTGACCGGCCACATCATCGCCCAGGACAGCACGTTCGATGTCGTCCGCCGCACCGCCAAGATCGCGGGGATGTAGCGACGTCGCTCGGGAGGCAGCCGTTGGAGTGCTGGAGTGTCGGCGACCGGGTTGTTGAAATGCGGGCGGGTTGGAATACGAGAAGGAATTCGGGGCAGGCTGCGAGCGGGTGCGGGCCTCTATAGAAAGCAGGAATGTGAGCCCGGACCTACAGGTTTCACAAGTCACTTCTTGGCGTCGAGTTCGTCCAGCATGCTTCGAACGAGCGTGAGCTTGTCGCGAACTCCCATTGTGGAGTAGATTTGGCGCGCCTTCATCCACAATCCTCGTGCACCTTCTTTGTTGTTTCGCTTCAACAAGATTGAGCCAATGTTGCCATACTCTTGGGCCATCCCCTCTTGGTTGCCGAGTCGCTTGTCGATTTCGAGGGCCTTGCGATGCATCTGCTCCGCTTGATCCAGGTCGCCGCGGGTCGCGTGGTTTGTGCGGCAGATCGGACTGCTATACGCGGTGGAGAAGGACTGGAGAAGATAGCCGGGCCGCAACTACGGACTGCGATGCGGAGTTGGCAGAGTCGTCCTACCTTGGCGCGGCTGCGGCGGGCGATAGAGTTGGTGCGAGGGCGCACCCTGCCGCAAGGTCTGCTGCGCTTAGCAAATGCATCATCATGGCACCAGCCGCACACGATAGTACCGCGACGGCTGGTTGGTCGCACCGTTGACGTCGAGGAAGTTGGTCGCGGTACCGGTCATGTTGGTGACCGCAAATATGTCGACGAAGCCACTGGTGGCATAACCGCCGTTCTCGTCTCCAGCCGTCGCTTGGAGGGCATTGGTGGAGCCGGTGGGGGCTTGCCAGATGAGGAGGACGTTGGTGGTCTGGATGCTGATGCCTGTGACCTGGAACGGCGCGAAGTTGGCCACCAACGTCTCGTTGTTGGTGGGGGTGAAGGTGTAGCAGGGCAAGGTGCTGACCACGGAGCTGTTGGCCGTCCAGTCGGTGAACACATAGCCGACGCTGGCGGTGGCGCACACGGTCACGTCGGCGCCGCAGTCGTAGGTCCCGTCGCCGCTGGTCGTGCCGCCGCCGGCAGGTGAACTGCTGGTGGCGATCGTGTAGTCCGCGAGCGGCGCGAAGTTGGCCACCACGGTCACGTTGGAGGCCGGGGGGAAGGTGTAGCAGGGCAAGGTGCTGACCACGTTGCCGTTCAGCGTCCAGTTCACGAACTGGTAACACAAATTTGCGGTGGCGCAGACGGTCGCACTCGAGCCACAGGCGACTGTGCCGCCGCCGCTGGCCGAGCCGCCTCCCGTGGGGGAACTGCCGGTGATGACGGTTACCGGGCAGTAGGTTGAGGAGAACTGGACCGTCCCGGCGTTGGAGTTGATCAGGCCGTTATTGACCACCGGGCCATAGAAATTCATCGTGGTTGCGTTAGTGACGACGATGGTGCCATTGTTGGTGACGATTGCGGTAACGCTGAGCGTCCCGCCGCAGGTGGCCAGAATCATCCCACCCGGATCGACGACGACGGTGCCATTGATTGTGCCGCAGCCGGTCAGCACGGCGTTGGAGAGAATCTCGATGCCGTTGTTGAAATCATGGAAACCGCCATTGAGCTGGAACGTGGCCGCATCGGTGCCATCGCCGACAAAGAACGTCTGGTTATTGGTCACGTAGGTGCCGCCGGCGGTGATGGTGCCGCCAGCCAGTGTCAGGGAGCCACCACTGAGAATGGAGAAGCTGGTGGCAATCTGGAGCGTATTAGTGAACCCACTGGTCAATAGAAGGGTGTTGACGGAGCCAGCGGGGGCCGAAACAACGAGGTTGTTGATGGACAGCACAGACAGGTTTGTATGGTAACCCGCCGTGAAGGCATCGAGAGTGACGGTCTTGCTGCTGCCATTGGTGATCAGGTCTGCCGGATCGCAATTCGACGGCGCGGCAATTGGGGCGGTCAAGCTGAAGTTCCAATTGGTGGCGTTTTCCCACTTGCCGCTGGCGGCATTGGTCCAACTGTTTCCGATGGCCTGGCTGGGTAACGGGACCAAATAATAGGCATTTTGCTGTGGGCCATCCTCGCCGTAGTGGTCGCCGGTAAAATAGACCTCGCCGCCGAGACCGACCAGGAGGCGCATGGCGCCCGGATAACTCATGACACCATAGGCATTGGTGCCGGTGTAGTACTGGCCATTGGTGAGATTCATGAAAGGCCAGACCATGAATTCCATGTAATAATTGTTTCCCTTGCGGGGGATATTGGGAAACTCACGGGAAGAAAAGTTGAAGAAGCCGCCATCATCGGATTCGGTATTGGCCACGGATTGGTTGTTGCGAATCCGCTGGAGTGTGGAGGTGATGTCGACTGCTCCGGTGTAAACGCCGACGTTGTAATTCCAGATTTGAATGTCGTTGGTTTGGCCGTTGGCATCATAGACGACGCCGACGTTGGTGGGCACGTTGGCGATGGCGGCCATGACGGAGGCATTGCTGTGCGTCGAATTATTGGGGAAGGCGACGAAATTGTTGGTGGTTAGGGCTTCGGTGGACGCGGCGGCAAGGGGGAAAGCAAGGGCAAAGGCGAGGGCGAGACGGTTGATGGGTGCGGAGCGAGTCTTCATGGCGATGTGTTTGTGTGTTTGTTTGGGGCGGTCTCCCTTCCCTGGCGCGGGGAATTTTACACCAAGGGTCTGGCTTGTGAATCTTAGATCGTCCCCTTCTACAAGTTTACCGTTTTATCGTACGCGCGATTTCAAACTTCCGGTTGAAGCAAAGGGACTCGTTTACAGCGGCTTGCGAACGCGTGTCCATCCCTAGACACACCCTCGGTCAAGGCCAGCGAGAGCCTTCAATCCAAACATTGACCTCGGAATTATGATCTCACAGATGGGGGAAACAGCAAGGAAAAAGTTGAGCGGAAGCCATTCTGTGCTTGCGGTCTCATGCCTGTTAAGCCGGTAACTTCTCGATTCTTTGAGTTGGGTGGAGGCACAATTCCCACGGCTCAGACGTACTCCGTTAGCCGCATACCTTTGATCGGCAATCCGGTCGAGTTCGCATCACCGCCTCCCAAGCTGTTTGGATGTTGCAGTGTAGCATTCTGTGGGCTATGAGCAATTCCAAACAGACGGGAAGGACTCGGCCTATTCGGCGGATTCGACGAGCTCACTGAAGCTCCTTCGGCGTTCCTCAGGGTAAACAGGGCGAGAGAGCCATGTCTGCGGCGAACAAGCGCCATGGCCACAACCGGCGTGGCGGGTGTCGAGCAGCGGGCCCCTTCCCGTCACCTAGCGCGCGATTGTTACTTGAATTTTGGAGTTGACTGTTGTATCGCTTTCCGATATGGTTACGGCCCATGAAGTACCGAGGGAACAATCTGAAGCGAGGATTCGCCAGCGCGAACGGGCAAAAAAGCAATCCTGGCCGTGTGGCCACGGGGAAAGGAGTTCAAAACGCTGTTTCTGCCAAACGAAGCCAATGTTTGGAGGTGCCTGCACTTGTCGATCTGATTGACTGACAGAAGCTTGAGTGGCATACAGCGCCATTTTGTCACGTGGCTTCGTTTTTGCCGGATTGGCTTCGTTTGGGCCATCCGCAACAGGATTGGGGGTGTTTTGACGCGGATTCAGGGCGCGCGGCGGCAGGTTCCAAGTGCGCAGTTGACGGGCGTGGGGGATGGTTTTAGTCTGTAGACCGGTCATGAGCAGACGAATCCAAATCTACGATACGACGCTCCGCGATGGGGCGCAGGGCGAAGGCATCTCATTTTCCAGCGCCGACAAGATTCGCATTGCCGAACGGCTCGACGCGTTTGGGATCGACTACGTCGAGGGCGGGTGGCCCGGGTCGAATCCCAAGGACATGGATTTCTTCACCGAGGCGGCCAGGCGGAAGTTCAAGCACGCGAAGATCGCGGCGTTTGGCAGCACGCGCCGCGCGAATACCAAGTGCAAGGACGACCCGCAGATCGACATGTTGGTGAAAGCCAACACGCCGGTGGTGACGATGGTCGGCAAGACGTGGTCGTTGCACGTGGCCGAGGTGATCCGCACGACGCCCGAGGAGAACCTGGCGATGATCGGCGACTCCGTGCGGTTCTTCAAGGAGCACGGCAAGGAAGTCGTCTACGACGCGGAACATTTCTTCGACGGATACAAAGACGATCCGCGCTACGCGCTGGCGACGCTGAAGGCGGCACAGGATTCCGGCGCGGATATCGTTGTGCTCTGCGACACCAACGGCGGGACGATGCCGGGCGAAGTGGCGCGGGTGACGGCGGAGATCGTGAAGCGGATGAAATGCGCCGTGGGCATCCACACCCACAACGATTCCGGCGTGGGCGTCGCGAACGCGCTGGCGGCCATCGACGCGGGCGCGGTGCAGGTCCAGGGAACCATCAACGGATACGGCGAGCGCACGGGCAACTGCAATTTGACCAGCGTGATGCCCTGTCTCGTGCTCAAGATGGGCTACGACTGCATCACGAAGGAGAACATCCGCAAGCTTCGCGACCTGGCGATGTTCGTCGATGACCTGGCGAACGTGCGTCACGACATTCGCCAGCCGTTCGTGGGCGCCACGGCGTTCGCGCACAAGGGCGGGATCCACGTCAACGCCATCGAGAAGGTCGCGCGCAGCTACGAGCACATCGAGCCCGAGACCGTGGGCAACCATCGCCGCGTGCTGGTGAGCGAACTCAGCGGTCGCAGCAACATTTTGATGAAGGCGCACGAACTGGGCATGGACCTGAGCAAGGACACGCCCGAGGTCCGCGACATCTTGCAACAGCTCAAACAGCTCGAACACGCGGGTTATGAATACGAAGCCGCGGACGCCAGCTTCCACATCCTCGTGCAGAAACTGCTCAAGCAACACAAACCGTTTTTCAAATTGCACGGGTATCGTGTCATCATGGACAAGCATGGCGAAGACGGCCGTGAAACCGTCGAGGCCAGCGTGAAACTTGAGGTCGACGGAAGCCCGTACCATACCGTGGCGGAGGGCGATGGTCCCATCAATGCATTGGACAACGCCCTGCGCGCGGCCCTGACGAGCTTTTACCCGTCCATCGCCAGGGTCCAACTGATCGATTACAAGGTGCGTATTCTCGACAGTGGGACTGGCACAGCCGCCAAGACGCGGGTGATCATCGAGAGCACGGACGGCAAGGACACGTGGGGCACGGTTGGCGTGCATGACAACATCATCGAGGCCAGTTGGGAAGCGCTGGTGGACTCCGTCGAGTACAAACTCTTCAAGGATGAGAAGCGGAAGTGACCTTGCTCCGGTCGCCAAGAGCAAGATCATCCGGAACGAAGCGAAGCATCTCCAATATGGATTCCCGCGCTATTATTGACTCGGTTCGCGCCAGTCCGAAGGACAATGGCGTGCTGAAGCTGATTGTGCTGCGGTTGCCGAATGAGCAGCGTCGAACGCCGTCGCAGGTGATCGTCAGCCTGGCCAACGGAGTCGAGGGCGACCGCTGGAGCCTCAAACCCAACCCGAACCCCCTGTCACAGGTATCCGTGATGAACGCGCGGTATCTCGAAGCGATCGCGGGCGGCGCGGAGCGCATGAATCTCGCGGGTGACAACCTGATCGTGGATCTCGACCTGCAGCAGAGCAATCTTCCGCCCGGCACGCGTCTGCGCATCGGTCAGGCGGTGATTGAAGTTACCGATTGCCCGCACACCGGTTGCAGCAAGTTCGAGCGCCGATACGGCAAGGCGATGCGGGACCTGGCGAATTCGCCGGAGGGCCTCGCGCTGCGACTTCGCGGGTTGTACGCCCGCGTGGTTCATGAGGGAGAGGTGCGCCTTGGAGACATCATCTCCAAAGAGCCGTCCCACGCTTGAGACGGAACGGCTGGTCCTCCGTCCATTTGAAATGAGCGACGCGCCGCATGTGCAACTGCTCGCGGGAGACCGGGCCGTTGCGGCGACGACGAAGAATATCCCCCACCCCTACGAAGACGGCATGGCCGAGCAATGGATCGGCACGCATCAAGACCGCTTCGAGAAGGGTCAGGAGATTGTGTTTGCCATTGCGCGGAAGGGCGGCGGCGAGCTGATCGGGGCCATCGGTCTCACTCTCAACCTCGCCCAGGAAAATGCCGAGATGGGTTACTGGATTGGCAAACCTTATTGGGGCCGCGGCTACTGCACCGAAGCCGGGCACGCCGTGCTGCGATACGCCTTTGCCGAACTCCGCCTTCATCGCGTCCACGCGCACCACCTGAGCCACAATCCCGCCTCCGGTCGCGTGATGCAAAAACTGGGAATGCGCCACGAAGGCCGGCTGCGCGAACACGTCAAGAAATGGGACAAGTTCTACGACGTGGACGCCCATGGAATACTGGGCTCCGAGTTCGCAGCGTCAGAATCTCGCTGACAACTCCGCATCTTTATGGAGAGCGGCCAATCACATTCCGCCCGTCTGCTGCAACAGGCGGCGAAGTTCGCTGCTGAACTCCTGCATGTCGGCCTGGGTCGGCTTGCCGGTGCCCAGTTCGGGATCGATCCCCAGTCGCCCCATCTCATCGAGGAACCAATGCGCCCTGGCACCCGAGGAAAATCGCGCATAGCCGCTCAGCATCGAGCCCGGCGCAGGCATCTGATCAACGCTGATCGACAGGCGGCCACCCGCGGTTGGTTCTTTGGTGGCGGCCGGGGATGCCAAATCCTTTGGCGCGGCTTTCGTTCCCGCGCTGGCTGGCGTGCCGGGGGTCGGCAACACCGTCTTGCGCGGCTCTTTCTCGGGCAACTTTGCGTTGGGCATCTCCGACAACAACAACCGCAGATCCATGTAGGTGATCGGATCGTTCTTTTCCTTGTGAAGGTAATCCTGAATTTGCGAAAGCGTCTGGCCCTTGGCCAGCAATTCTCCCACAATCGACTTGCGTTCTTCGTTGGTCATGACTGCCTGCAGGATACACGCTGGGGTTGGGCTGCGCAAGCGGCGCGGCATTCAGGTAGTGCGTCAGTTTGAAAGCAGATAGTTTTCCCGCCTCAGTTGACCAGCCGTAAAATCCGCTAATCCGCAGCCTTCTTTAAGGCGAGGTGTCGGCAATGATGCTGCTCCTAATGCGGAGGATAGCAGATATGGGAACAACCGAGAACAGATTACCCCCTGCGCGGGCCACTGGTCGGGGCTGGAGGCGGAACATCATCGGCAAGACCGTTCTCAACGGCATATGCGTTTCCGGCAGGAGTAAGCCCCAAATTGGTTTCCCCGGTCAGGTAATTGAAGGAAGCAACTTTTGCAAAACCTCGACGCTCAAGATTGTTCGCAAAATACTGAGCTTTTGCAAGGGCAACTGCCAGCTTTCTGGCCATTCCCTCGACGCTGGCGGTACCCCCGACCGCTACCATGAGCCGAATAAGCGATTCCTCTCCTTCAGTGACCTTCGGTTTCGCTACAGGCTTTGGGTTCTGAAGCTCCGCTATCGCGCCTTCAAGTTTCGACATTTCTTCGGCATGAATCTGGTTGAGGTGCGCGATTTCTTTCGCATGTTCCGTATTCGATTGCTGCTGCTCTGCCTTCAACTTCGCTACTTCACGCGCATGATCTTCCTGCAAGTCGGCTATTTTCTGGCGAAGATACTTGGTCATTTCGGCGGATAACACTGCGTTGCCGTGTTCCGTAAGCCACCTGTCAAATAGGTTCAGCCCAGTGATCGGGTCAGCCATTACTCTAGTCTAGCAAAGCTACGATTTCTGCCAAGTCCCAAACGTGATCGGCAACACCTGCTTCCATTGCTGGCGTCACGCGCAACGACTGATGGATTCGGCAAAAGTTGTAGTGCATGTAATGCAGAGCAACCGCGTGCTCAAGATTGACGACCTTCTTTGAGAAAGCGTTGGTCAACCGGGTAAACCGGCGCATCTGCATACGCATTGTGAGGTTCTGCCGCTCTGCGTAGCTGGTGCTGACATGCTGAGGGTCAGGATTGCCCGATACGCGCAGTGTGGTGCATCCGGTGCACACCGGGGGGCTGTAGTGGTGCTCAACTCCTGTCGGCGCACCAAACATCTTGACCAGCATGGCATAGTCAATCTCAGAGCCGAAAGCATCCTCGACCGCTGACAGATACGCCTTGTGTCCATCCGTTGTGAGTTGCACCCGATTGATTAGACGGCTCTTGAGATCGTGCATAAAGTGGTAAGCGGCGCCTGCATCCCGGCTGCTGACCAACCAGCAAGGAACAAGTTTGGTGTCAGCGCAAACCGCAACCCAAGTCCACACGTCACCGTAGCCCCACTTGCCCTTGAGGTTGTCCGGCACGTTCTTCTCTTTGGCGTAGCAAAAAGACCAAATCTCGTCACATTGAATCTGGGTACAGGTCAGCCCGCGCAGGTGTTCGTCCTGATACTTGGCACAGGCCCGGCCCAAATCGACCAGCAGCTTGACTACGGTGTTCTGTGCCACACCCGTCAGCCGTTGCACGGCTCGCATGGAGTTGCCTTCGACCAGCGCGGCAACCACCGCAACTTGTTTTTCTCTACTCAGCTTGTTCATGGTTTTACACTAGCATCTTATGCTTGAGCGGTCAAGCATAAAAGCATAAGGGGCTGTCTTTTTTGATCGGCAGAATTTCTGCCTATCAGCAGCGGGTTTCGACCACCGATTGTGGGGCCGTATGCTTGGCGGCAGTCAATTGAGGTGCTGGAGACTTCGCTGGTATTTCAAGGGCGGGAAGCCTATTGACATTATCTTCAAAGCCCACGACAAAGTTGAAAAGAACCTCACCACAAAATTCATGTATTTTGCTGACAATGGCAGGGTCGTCTTTGACGCTCTGCGCCAATTTAACCAAGCTCTCTAGGTGCCTGTGAATCTCGAATACGCACTGCTTGATCTGTTCGGCAGCAGGAAGTGATGGGTCGCAGAACATAATGCTCATGCCAAGATTCAGCGCACCGAGATAGCCAAGAATCTCGCTATACTGAGCATCGTCCCCGGATTCAAACCGGGAAACGGTACTAGGGTCAACCTGCATGTATTCCGCAACTTGCTGTTGGGTGATGTTCTTGGACAGACGCAAATCTATCAGCGTAGAAATAAGCTGATTGCGCAGCGTCTCATCGTTGACGCGCTGCTCAACTTGCGGGTTTTCCGCTAGTGCTGCTGCCGCCGCCGCCGCTGTTCGGTACGTGCTCATTTGCTTGTCCTCCGGCCCTTATTACTTCGACCGTTTTCTTTGCCTCGTTAATGTCGTCTGATTGTGTTTCTTTGGTGCCAATTCCCAGCAGGTACACTTTCAATGTTTGCGGATCAGGATACACATACAACCTGCTTTCCTTCGCACCCGGAAAATGCTTCTGTCCAATTCTAAATACGCCGTCGCTCTCTGACCTGAAAAAGCCGACACCGAATGAACCCACTTTGTGACCGCTATTCAGAATATCCAGAATCTTGTCTAGATTGGCAAAGAGCGAATCGTATTCTCGGCCATGTCTTTCCGAAAATTTCTTAAACTTGTTTCGACTGGCGTATGCGTCGTCTACTTCCCACCGGTTCGGTTTCGTTTCCATGTACGCATGCCAAATGCCATGTCAAGTATCGCTCGGGTGTTTCCGGTTCTCTCGCAAGAGAACCTACAGGAACCTGTATACTTTGCAAGTATTTTTTGCACAAATGCAACAAGTCTTGCAAATCGCCCATTTTTGTGCATTTTAGCGAGGTTTTGACCAGCGGGATTCTGCCGCTTTTCGTGCAATTTCTGCACGTTTGTGAGAACTGAGTTTCTTGGCCCTCGCCTTCCCGCCCTTCAATCCCCCAAGCCTACCCAACGCCACCGCAGCCGGGTTCTTTTCGGGTTTGGGCTGGTCGGGCTGAGTCTGCCTAGTGGATTGTGCCACGATATGCGCGGCAAGCTGGTTTATATCCGGTTCGGGCTTCTTTGGCTTCCTTGACCGCTTAGGCATACCTGCATCATGGCAGGTATCCGGCGAGATTCAAGCCCCCAGATTTTCAAACTGACGCACTACCGGCATTCAAGATGGCTCGTCGGGCCGAGGCGTCCGAAGATTTTCAGGGCTTGCCAATCCGGCGAAGTGTTCGCATAGTTTGCCGCCGCATGAGCAAAACGCCGACAGCAATTCCGAAGGCTTACGAGCCAAAGCAGGTGGAGGACAAATGGTACGCCGAATGGGTGGCGAAGGGTTGCTTTACCGCCAATGCCGCGTCCACCAAGCCCGCCTATTCCATCGTCATCCCGCCGCCGAACGTGACGGGCGTGTTGACGATGGGCCATGTGCTCAACAATACGCTTCAGGACATCGTGTGCCGTCGCAAGCGCATGCAGGGCTATGAGGTGCTCTGGCTGCCCGGCACCGACCACGCGGGGATCGCCACGCAGATTGTTGTGGAAAAGACGCTCCGCAAACAGGGTGTCATGAAGCATCGCGACGATCTCGGTCGCGAGAAGTTTCTCGAAAAGGTCTGGGAGTGGAAGGAAAAGCACGGCGGAATCATTATCAAGCAACTGAAGAAGCTCGGCTGCTCGTGCGATTGGTCGCGCGAGCGGTTCACGATGGATGAGGCCTACTCGCGCTGCGTCTTGCAGGTCTTCGTCGATCTCTACAAGAAAGGCTCCATATACCGCGGGAAACGAATGGTCAATTGGGATCCCGCTGGTCACACCGCGCTTTCCGACGAAGAAGTCATCATGACGGAAACACAGGGGCATCTGTGGCACTTCAAGTATCCACTTGTTGATTCGGAACAATTCGTTGTTGTCGCCACCACTCGTCCAGAAACCATGCTCGGTGACGAAGCGGTCGCGGTCAATCCGACGGATGCGCGCTACACGCATCTCATCGGTCGCAAGGTTCTGCTTCCACTGCGCAACAAGGAGATTCCTGTCGTTGCCGACGAAGCGGTCGATCCGAAGTTCGGTACGGGTTGCGTGAAAGTTACGCCAGCGCATGATGTGGCCGACTACGAGATGGCATTGCGGCACAAGTTGCCATTCACGGTGGTGATCGCTCCCGACGGCACGATGACCGAGGAAGCGGGTGAGGATTTCGAGGGGCTCGACCGATTTGAATGTCGCGAAGCCGTTATTGAGCAACTTTCAGAGCAGGGACTTCTGCTCAAGGTCGAGGACTACACGCACAATGTCGGGTACAGCCAACGCACGAATGTCCCGATCGAACCCTATTTGAGCGAGCAGTGGTTCTTGAAATATCCGCAAGTCCCCCGCTCCACTGAGTCGGTTGAGAAAGGCGAAATCAGGTTCTACCCCGAGCGTTGGGAGAAGACCTACGCGCACTGGATGCGCAACATCCGCGACTGGTGCATCTCCCGCCAGCTCTGGTGGGGCCACCGGATCCCCGTCTGGTATCGAGGCGATGAGATTTATTGCGGTCTCGATGCCCCCCAAGGCGAGGGCTGGCAGCAAGACCCAGATGTTCTCGACACGTGGTTTAGTTCGTGGCTGTGGCCGTTTGCCACAATGGGCTGGCCGGAGAAGACCAGCCTGTTGAAGAAGTTCTATCCAACCACTGATCTCGTGACAGGGCCTGATATTATCTTCTTCTGGGTCGCGCGGATGATCATGGCGGGATACGAGTGCATGGACGCGCAGCCGTTTGCGAACGTCTATTTCACCGGCATTATCCGCGATGCGCAGGGCCGCAAGATGTCGAAGTCGCTCGGCAATTCGCCCGACCCGCTCGATCTGATCGCCAAGTACGGCGCCGACGGCCTGCGCTTCGGACTGATGCTCATCGCGCCGCAGGGACAGGACATTTTGTTCGATGAGAAGCGTTGCGAAGTTGGCCGCAACTTCATGAACAAACTGTGGAACGCGGCGCGATTCATCCAGATGCAACGGGCCACAAATCCGCCGCGACGCCCCCATAACGTGCACGACCTGAAAATCCTCTTCGAGATGAACCAGGCGGTCGAAGCTGTCAGCAGGGCGCTCGACGAGTACAAGTTCAACGAAGCCGCCAAGGAACTCTATGATTTTGTGTGGGGCGATTTCTGCGATTGGTACATCGAGGCGAGCAAAGTCGCACCCAACATCACCGTGCTCGACAAGGTGCTAAGGAACATCCTGCGCCTGCTTCATCCGTTCGCCCCGTTCATCACAGAGGAATTGTGGAGAGGGATGTGGGCCGGGGCTGACACGATACAACTTGCGGAATGGCCGCAACCGCAGGCAGTGGAGGGCGCGACGGCTGAACTGGCCGCACAAGTGAACAGTATTTACGAAGTGGTCGGCGCGGCCCGGCAGTTGCGTAACGAGTACGGAATCTCGCCTAAGACAATGGTGAATTTCATCGTCGAGGATAAGAAGCAGCGACTCACAGCTGAAGACCGCATAACAATCCTACGACTAATCGGTAATTGTAACGTAACGATCACGAACAGCCATGCCGCCAGCGCCGACCCGAGTCGCGTCACAAATTCTGCGACAATCTTCATGATGGGCGCAGTGGACATCGAAGTGGAGCGTCAGCGGCTCACCAAGCAACTGGCTGACATCGACAAGCAACTGGCCGCCACGGATGCGAAGCTGGCGAATGAGAGTTTTGTCAGTAAGGCAGCCCCAATTGCCGTGCAGCGCGAACGGGACAGGCAGCAGCAGTTGCGAGAGCAGCGCGACAAAGTCCGGGCGCTTCTGGGCGCGCTTCAGTGATCGAACTTGTCGAGATAATCACTGATCGAGCTGTGACGTTCCCTTTCCAGTTTCTCAAGTTGATCAAAGGTTTGAAAATAGCCACGGAAGGCATTCGAAATCGGTTCTGGCGCGTAGATGCGTTCCGCTTGGTCCAAGTAGGCGGTGATCCCGTGCGACCGTTTGTCCGCGACCGCCTGCGCGGCCTGGGCGCGGCTTAGAGCGCGATGAAATCGGGTCACGCTCCCCCGTTGGAGCCAGGCCAGCGCTTCCATGTACTCGTCCAATACCGCCAGATACAATGGATGCGCCACACCTCGCAACGCGCCGATCCGGTCGATCTTGAGCTTCAACAAGTCCCTCAGCCACGGGACACCCGCGTACCGCCAGAGATCAGCAATGGCTACATCGGTTTCGCCGGGCATTCCTCTGCGTCCGTTGGTGGGGCCAAGCCTCGTCACCAGGATCGCGTCCAAATCCCGCTCGGTCTCTTCCACCGACAGGTTCTGCGCGACGGACATGGCTGCGCGACCCACCAATTCCAAACTCCACCATTTTTCCAGCGCAGTCGTGTTGGGGAAATCGCCATGATAGACCTTCCAGAAGGCGTTGCTGGCCACCTTCTGCGCACCGAGTTCCGACAGGAAACTCCGCATCTTGCGCGATCCATTGTGCAATCCCAGCAGGCCTTCGGTAAATATCCACGCATTTGCCTGAAACAGTTGACCATCCGCGGAACCAGCGGGGAGAGTTTTCGCTTCGAGCAGGTCCCTTGCCTGCTGGGACGATCCGCCCGTCACGGACCGCTTCGAGACGGATAGCAGAGGCTCGTAACGGCCGGCGATCGACGCCGCCAGACCTTCCACCAGCCAGAGCGGTATGTCCGGCACAATATACGGCTTGCCCGGCACCGTTGCCTGCTCCCGGCTCGCCCATTCCGAGCACAACGCGTCCACCATGGTCGGCAACAATTCCTCCCGGTCGATCGGCGGTGGCACCAGACAACGAATCCGATATTCGAGGTGTTCGTCGGTTTGAAGCACAGCCATCGACACCGGCGGCGCGTCGCTCTGCCCCGGTTGCCGATTCTGCACGAGCAGCACAACCGGGTCGCGCCAGTTGTCGGCCACGTCCATTCGCCTGAGCCATTCCCGCTTGACGCGCTCGGCATACGCGCACAGCGCGGAGGGGAGAAGCCGGTCGCTGGCGCAGGCGACGAACTGGTGGGAGGCACTGACCGTGCTCACGAGCGCATTCGTGGGCGTCGATACGGCGGCGGTCACGGGTTGCGTCAGCGCGGCAATCGCGGCTGCCAACCACGTGCCTGACCGTAGCGCGTTCATGAGCGCCAGATGCGGAGCTAGTGCGGCTGATAATTCAACACAGCCGATTCTGACGTGACGGAGATCGACGAGAGCGAGTCGAGCACCTGCTTCTCCTTGTCCAAGTTGACAAACAGCTTGGCAAAGCAATGGTCAAACAGCCCTGTCTTCACCAGAAGCCATGAACTTATGGGCAATGCCCCCACCGCGCCTGCCGTTGGCTTGAAAACGAAGTGGCCATCCTCAATCGTGGGCACGCCCGTGTAGCTAAGGTAAATCTGCTTTTCTACCGAACCGGCAACGTGAAGTTTGCCCAAGAACACGGCCGTGACTACTCCGTCGCCGAGTTCGAGTTGCAACTTGGTCGGGACGACTTGCAACGTGCCCGCCGAGCCACCTTGAAAACCAAGGGTTTGGATGAACGAATTCAACTCCCCTTCCGTGACGGCGATGCTGTTGGGCGTCTTCTCAACGACAAGGTTGTCCAGCGCGGCCCGCTTTTTGTCGGACAGGACCAGATCTTCACTGGAAGTGCTGATGGGACGAATGTTCGGCACCTGGCAGGCGAGAAACAGGGCCACAACAACGACCGCCAGGATCGCGATGGACACTACTCGGGAGACGAGCTTTCCTGCTCCACCTTTGATTCTCTTCCTCAGCGATTTGCCGCCCTGGCTGGGCGACTTGATTTCCGTGAGATCGAGCTTCGCGCCGCATGAATGGCAAAATATCCGGCCCAACTCGTTATCGTACCCGCACTTTGAACAAACAATCATAGATTAGTCCTTATTTGGGCAACTTCTTCGTCCCGCTCGACTTTGCCGCTTCCGGCTTGGAAGCCGCCGACGCATTCGTCGTCGTGCCACGGTCGTTCTTCGCCGCCTCGGCATAGCCCGGCTTGCGATAATCCGTACTGTAAAAGCCCGAGCCCTTGAAGATAACCCCGGCTCCCGTCCCAAGCAACCGCTTCACGCGTCCGCGGCACTTCGGACAGGTCTTCCTCGGTGCATCCTTGATCGATTGAAACAATTCAAAATGATGCCCACATTTTTGACATTCGTATTCGTACGTCGGCATAAAGAAAACGCATGGTTATCAAGCAATTCAATACACCAAGTCAACCCCGAATTCCAGCGCTTCGTCGTGGCGACGGTGAATCAAACTTTCGCTTGAAAAAACGCGCGCGTCCCGTACCATACGCCCTCGAACCGAGGACCGCGATTGAAATCCCCTGCGACTTTCCCCTTGAACCAGTACCTTGCAGACACGTGTGCGGTGGTCGATGCCGCCCTCGACAGGCTTTTGCCGCCCGAAACCGCCGCGCCGGCGACGATTCACAAGGCGATGCGGTATTCCGTTTTTGCGGGCGGCAAACGCATTCGGCCCGTGTTGTGCCTCGCCGCATGTGAAGCGGTGGGCGGTAAAGCCGCGGTGGCCATGCCTCTGGCTTGCGCCATCGAGTGCATTCACACGTACTCGCTTATCCACGACGACTTGCCGTGCATGGACGACGACGATTTGCGACGCGGAAAGCCGACGAACCACAAAGTGTTTGGTGAGGGTATCGCTGTGCTCGCGGGCGATGCATTGTTGACCGAGGCGTTTGCCATGGTTGCGAAGGCCAAGCCGCCGAAGCGCTATCCGGTACAGGTGTTGGTGAGCGACCTCGCGTTTGCTGCGGGCAGCCTGCGGCTCATTGCTGGGCAGGTGCAAGACCTCGAAAACGAAGAGCGTCATGCGAGCCTTGAGGAGGTAAAAACAACGCACCTCAATAAGACCGCGGCGCTTATCACGACGTCGATCCGTCTCGGCACGATGGCAGGGAATGCCAGTCCTGCGGAGCTCAAGCGCCTCACCCGCTACGGCCAAGACCTCGGCCTTGCGTTTCAGGTCATCGACGACATCCTCGACGCCACGAGCACAAAGGAGATCATGGGCAAGAGCGTGGGCGCCGACCAGAAGAACAACAAGTCCACCTTCCCCACCGTCCTCGGCCTCGACAAGTCCAAACAGTATGCTGCCGACCTCATCGCCGACGCGCACAAACAGCTAAAGCCGTTCGGCTCTCGCGCAACTCCGCTCGCTGCCATCGCCGATTTCTTTTTGACGAGGAAGAATTAATCCGCGAATCATTCGCGTCGGTTAGCGTTCCATCGTGGAGAGAATCAGTTGCGCCGCACGCGCGCTTGCGCCGGCGCCACCGAGAGCGTTCACGACGACCGCCAGTTCCTGCCGCATGGCGTCGCGTTTTGAGACATTCTCCAGAAGTTCGCGCGCAACGGCGGCGATTCGATCCGGTTTCGCGTCGTGCTGGATGAATTCGGGAACGATGGCGCGTCCGGCAATGACGTTGGGCATGGCAAGCCAATTGACGGTCACGACCATGCGCCCGACCAGATACGTCAGCCAGTTGACTTTGTACACGACGATCATCGGGCAATCGTAGAATGCGCACTCCATGGTGGCCGTGCCGCTCGCGGTGATCGCCAGCGTCGCGCGCTGCATCCATTCGTGGGCCTTGCCGAGTTCCACGGTCACGCGCGGGTGTTTGATCATCGCCGCTGTCGGCTCGTTCACCGCCGCCGCGACAAATTTCGTGTCCGGCGGCAACTTGTCCACGATTTGTTTTATGATCGGCCAAATCTTCGCGACTTCCCGCACGCGGCTGCCCGGCAGGAGAAGCACAAGGTTTTCTTCGCGTTTTGTCCCGCCGCCTTCGTCCCCCATCCTTTCAGCGAATGGGTGCCCCACAAACTCGACCCGCAATTTCGGCGCGTGTCTGGCATACCAGTCTTTCTCGAACGGGAAAATCGTCAGCATCAAATCCACGTCACGCTCGATTTGTTTTGCGCGACTTGCGTGCCAGGCCCACAACTGCGGCGAGATGCAGTAGATGACCTTGATCCCGCGCCTTTTCATCTGTGCGGCGAACCGCAGGTTGAACCCCGGAAAATCCACCAACACGACCGCGTCCGGCCGGCGGTTCTCCGCCTCGCGTACCATGTCCCAGAAGATGCGGCGGAACTTGCCGTAATTCTTGAGCACTTCCACCAAACCGACCACGGCGTGCTCCGTCAAGTCGAGCAACAATTCCATCCCCGCGGCCTTCATGTTCGGCCCGCCCGCGCCGAAGACCTGTATCTCAGGCGCCTGGACACGCAGACACTTGATCACTTCCGCGGCATGAGCGTCCCCCGACGCTTCCCCGGCAATGAACATGATCATCTTCGATGTCATTGTAAGCAACGTGGACGAGACTCATCCACGCCGCACCTGCCCGGTAATTTCCATCGCGAGTTCGAGAGCTTGTTTGGCGGCTTCGCCGGTGACAAGCGGGTCACGGTGGAGACGAATCGACTCGATAAAATGTTGCAACTCCAGTTTGAGGGGTTCGTCGCGCTCGATGGGCACCGGTTCGCGGACGATCTTGCGGCCCGCGAACTCGCTGACAATGCTGGCGTGTCGGCCCGCCAGCAGCTTCTTCAGCAAACCTGATTCCTGGGCGTCCTCGGCGGCAACACGGTAGAGTTCACCCTCCTGCTTCATGTAATCGAGCGAAATGTACGCAGCCCCGTGTTCCGTGCGGCCAAAGATCCGAATCTTCCGCATCCGTTCCGCCGACACGCGGCTGGCGGTAATATTGGCCACGCAACCATCGGCAAATTTCAGCCGCGCGTTGGCGATGTCCTCGCTCTCGCTCAGCACGGGGATACCGACCGCGTCCACCGCCGCCAAGGGCGCTTTCACCAGTGAGAGGACAACATCAAGATCATGAATCATCAGGTCAAGGACAACGCCGATGTCGGTGGAGCGACCCGGAAACGGCGAGAGCCGATGCACTTCGATAAACCGCGCCTCCTGCAAGACGTCGTTGAGATACCGCATCACAGGATTGAACCGCTCGATGTGGCCGACCTGCAGCATACATTTGTTCTTCCGCGCGAGGCCAACCAGTTCTTCGGCCTGCTGCAGGCTGTCGGTGATCGGTTTCTCGACGAGCACGTGCTTGCCGCGTTCCAGAAACACGCGCGCCACCTTGTAATGCGTCTCGGTGGGCGTCGCCACGCTGACGGCATCCACGAAATCCGCCAGTTCCGCCGCGTTGTCGAATGTCCCACCGCCAACCTTTTCGGTGAGGGCGCGCACGCGGATGCTGTCCGTGTCGCAAACGCCCACAAACGAGCATTGTCCGTTGGAGCGTTTGGCCAACTCGGAATAAATGCGCGCGTGCTGGGAGCCAAGATGCCCGACCCCCACGACGCCCACTCTGAGGATCTCGCTCATTCGGAAGGCACCGCTCGTGGTGAGTCGCCCTCGCGATGAACCGCCACGAGGCAAATCCCCGCCTCGTTCGCCGCTGTTAGAAGTTTGTCTTTGTCAAGAAGCAGGCTCCGTCCGGCTTCCATCGCCATCACGGAGACCCGCCCGGCCCGGCATGATTCAATCGTCTTTTCGCCAACGCACGGTATATCGAACCGGAAATCATGGTTTGGCT
>JBEKUF010000057.1:0-18919 GCA_049515295.1 Verrucomicrobiia bacterium
GCACGCCAAAGACGAAGAAGGCGCTCACCGCCGGCAGAAACAGACGCACCCGGTCCGGGCCAAGCACCAGCGACACGATGCCCGCAAACGCCAGACATGCCGACAACAGCAGAAACGGCAGCGATAGTGAATGCCACTTTCCCGCCACTCCGAGGAACAGGATTGCCAGTCCAATCAGACCAAACCCGTGTGGGCTGACCTGTGGATCAAACCGCAGTTTGTCCACTGCGTTACGAACACAAATCACCAGGGCAAACAGCACCAGAAACGCGCCGTTCACCAACTGTTGCGTGTGCAGGGTCTCCCACCCCAACCAGTGCAATAACGGCACGTACAGCAGCCCAACCAGCACGGTGATCGCCAACACCAAAACCACGCTCAACGGATCGATGCGCGGTGGTTGCCCGCTATTCGTTGTTATCGGCCGGTCGGACACAATTTCCATAACCTCGATTTAGACGACGCGCAGCCGTTTCTGCTCAACCGCCGAATGCCGCCGGCCCATCGACCGCGCTCACAGGGCGCGCTCGAGAACCTCGCGCAGTTCTTCTTCCTCCAGCGATACCGGGTTGCCTTTCATGCTGTTGGATGCCTGCGCCTTCTCGATGATCTCCGGGAAATTGTCGCGCGTCACGCCATGGTCCCGCAGCGGCCGAATCTTCAGCGCCTGGACAAGTTGGCCCAGGTCTCCCACCGCGCGCTTCACCTGTTCGAACCGGGAGACGACGGGGCTCCCCACCAGCCGCTGTCGCGCCGCCCGCTCATTGACTTCCACGACGTAGGGCAGCACCGCCGCGCACAGCGCCCCGTGCGGCGCCCCAAACATGCCGCCCAACGGACCCGAAAGCCCGTGCGCCGCGCCCAGCGCCGCGTTGGACAGCGCCATCCCGCTCAACAGTCCCGCCACGCACATGTCCTCGCGCGCGGTCACAATGGCCTGCCAGTTCTCCCGCCACGGCGGACTGTCCCCCTCCTCATACGCGCGCCGTAACGACCGCGCCACGCGGTACATTCCTTCGCGGCAGATCGCATCCGTCAGCGGATTCGCCTTCACCGACACAAACGCTTCGATCAACTGCGTCAGCGCATCCAGTCCGGTGGCCGCCGTGACGTCCGGCGGCAAATTGTACGTGAGTTCGGGATCGACCAGCGCCACGCGCGGCAGCATGTACGGACTTCGCAGGCTGACCTTGACACGATGTTCGGGCGACCCGAGCACCGCGTTGCGGGTGACTTCCGACCCTGTGCCGGCCGTGGTGGGAATCGCGATGTAGGGCGCCGACGGCTTGGTCAGCGGCTGGCCCTTGCCGATCACCTCAATATAATCCAGCGGGTCGCCCTCATTGGTCAGCAGGGCGGCGATGGCCTTGCCCGTGTCCAATGCGCTTCCGCCCCCGAACCCGATGACCATATCGCACCGCTCGGTCCGGGCATGCTTGGCGCCCTCGCGTACCAGTTCGATGGTTGGCTCGCCCGATACGGCCAACGCCACGTATTCCATCCCCGCGTTCGTCAGCGCGGCAAACAGCGGCCGGACCCGCTCGACGGCGCGTACGGTATGACCGCAGGCCACCAGCGCGCGCTTTCCCATCGCCGGCGCAATCGCGCGTATCTCCTTCAACCGCCCCGCGCCAAACACAATGCGCGGGACGGTGGCGAATTCAAAATCCATGGGCCTAGTAGAACCGGCCTCCTGCCTGTTTGTCCAGCCGAATGAATTCGAACTGTACCGGCGGTTTATGAGCGCCGATCCGTTGGCAGCGCGGGCCTGGCAGCGACTTCAATCCGGCGACGTGGAAACCATCAAGAACAAGCAGTGGCTCGCCGGCTACAAACGCATCTGCTGTCGTGGGAGGCTGGTGCTGCTCTAGTCTCTCGTCCAAAACACTTCTCCGAACTTCACACTACTGCGCGGTTCGGCCATCATCGGGGCGACAACGTCGCGCCACTTCGCGTAGTGCGCCGTTTCCTTGTGTTTGGCGGGCGCGTCCGCGGTGCGATAGACCTCGACCAACACGAACCGGGTCGGGTCATCGGCTTGTTGGGCCACATCGAACCGCGCGATGCCGGGTTCCTTCGCGCTTTCGCGGGCGTTCTCGACGCAGGCTTGTTTGAATGCCTCGACGCACTCCGGTTTTACATGCACGTGGACGTGGACGATCAACATGGCAGCCCTCTTAGTGTCGGTGTACCGGCGCTCTTTGCCTCGATTCCGAGCGCGGGGTCGTGAAACGCCGGTAATCGATTTCCCAAAATCTCTCGGCGGCTCACAGAGCCGCCGCTACAACGCGGCTACTTTACCCTCCGTTGTGCAATTTGCCGGAGAAATACGCCTCGTACGATGGGAGGTCGAGCAACCCGTGGCCGGACAGATTGAACAGGATCACGCGTTTCTTGCCTTCCTCGCGCGCCTGGATCGCCTCGTCAACCGCGGCGCGAATGGCGTGCGCCGACTCCGGCGCGGGTACGATGCCTTCGTTCTGGGCAAACATCACCGCCGCCTCGAACACCTTCGATTGTTCGTAGGCCACTGCCTCGATCAACCCGAGTTTGTACAGGTGGCTGACCGTCGGCGCCATGCCGTGATAGCGCAGCCCGCCTGCATGAATCTCCGGCGGAATGAAATCGTGGCCGAGCGTGTACATCCACAATAGCGGCGTGGTCATCGCCGTATCGCCGAAATCGTAGCGGAGCTCGCCCTTGGTCAGCGAGGCGCAAACCGAGGGCTCGACGGCCACGATCCGCGTCTTCTTCTTGTCGACAATCTTGCTGCGCACGAACGGGAACGCGATTCCGGAAAAGTTACTGCCGCCACCAATGCAACCGATCACGACGTCGGGCTCCTCGCCCGCATTGGCCATCTGTTTGATGGCTTCCTGGCCGATAACGGTCTGGTGCATGCACACGTGGTTGAGCACGCTGCCGAGCGAATACTTCGTGCCGGGGTGCTTGACGGTGTCCTCGATCGCCTCGCTGATGGCGATGCCCAAACTGCCCGGGCAATCGGGGTCGTCTTTCAGCAGTTTCTTGCCGTACTCGGTGTAGCCGCTCGGGCTGCCGTGAACGGTGGCGCCCCAGGTGTGCATCAGCAACCGGCGGTACGGCTTCTGGTGGTAGCTGACCTTGACCATGTACACGCGGCATTCCAGCCCGAACAACTTGCACGCCAGCGCCAGGGCCGAACCCCACTGTCCTGCGCCGGTTTCCGTTGCCAGACGGGTCGTGCCCTCCTGTTTGTTGTAGTAGGCCTGCGCGACCGCCGTGTTCGGCTTGTGGCTCCCGCAGGGGTTGTCGCCCTCGTACTTGAAATAAATGTGGGCGGGCGTCTGCAGCGTCTTCTCCAGCCGCACCGCGCGCAGCAACGCCGTCGGCCGCCACATCGCATAAATCTCACGGACAGGCTCGGGGATCTCCACATACCGCTCGCTGGTCATTTCCTGCCGGACGAGGTTCTCGGGGAAGATCGCCGTCATGTCCTGCAGCGTGATGGGTTGTTTCGTGCCCGGATGCAACGGCGGCGGCAACGGCTCGGGAACATCCGCCAGAACATTGTACCAGTGCGTCGGGATGTCGGACTGCGTCAGCGTAAACCGAGTTGGTGTGCTCATAATGTTCTCCAGTACAAACGGGAGCTTAGAGAGTACACCAAGCGACCCAATTGCGTCAAACCCCGTGAGATACCGGTACCGGTACAGTTTGAAACTGATTAGCTCTTGAGTTGTTTCTTGGCTTCCTTCTCTTTGGCCTTACGAAGTGAAACTCGCCAAGACTGAACTCCAGCTAGGACGCCCAAAATCGTGCCGGGCAGGTTTCGCCAATCGCCCCCAATCCCAACAACTGTCGCTCGTTGAGTCGGGAAGACCATGACCATAATCATGCCACATACGACAGCGACACCGAGCCAAACAAACAGGAATGAAATTGCCGCAACGACGTACTTCATCTGTTCTCCCTTCTCGTTAGATCGGTCCCAGCACTTTACAAAGACCCCACACATGGTTAGTGATACCCGCTTCCATTGCGGGCGTCACGCGCAAAGTCTGGTGGATTCGGCAGAAATTGAAGTGCATGTAATGCAGGGCAACCGCGTGCTCAAGATTCGTGACCTCCTTTGAGTAGGCATTGGTGAATTGGGCACGCGGACGGCAACCCTCCATCGCGATGGCATCAAGAAGCTCCGCAAGAATTGGGTCTACCGGCTCTGAGGGGTTCCGTTGGGATGAAATCGTGAAAGTTTCGGGATGGCCCTGCACGCCATCTGAAAGTACCGCACATCTTTCTCGACCCCGACACTCGAGTAGCCAATGGCTTCCGCCGCTGCCAGCGTCGACCCAGCGCCAGCAAATGGATCCAACACAATCCCCTCGCCCAACGGCAAAAGCGCTCGGACCACCTGCTGAAGAAATGCCTGCGGCTTGAGGCTCGGGTGCGGAGCGAGCAGCCGCTCGGCCTTTCGCGTCGGAGATGACGGGATCACGTCCCCAAACGGCTTCTCAGTGGATGGACGGCGTAGTCCCCCCGTCTTCCACTTTCGCAAATTGTCCTGCGCTCGGCCTTCCAGCGGTTTTCGATATACCAGCCACGGCTCCCACATCGAGCGAGGCATGACGCTGACTTCTCGAAACTCCTCGTGCGCGGCCTTGGGACGATCTCCCCCCCGCATGGTCATGACCAGTCTGATGATTTCGCCCCGGCGCTCAAGGCCCGCATCAGCCAATGCACCGGCCACGATGTAGGACAACAGTGGATTCGACGCAACCACCACATGCGCACCGGGCACAAGCTTGGGGAGCAGAAGTCGCCCCCACAGGAAGAAGAAACTGCGCAGCTCTTCCAGTTGTTGATCCGTCAGGGTCGTGAATCGCGGGAGCGGCGACCGCACATGGCCGTCAAACGATGGGGGAATGCGCCACACTCCTCCTTTGCCGCTGCGGAGCTTCGCTTGTTGTTCCGGGGTGTATTCGTGCAACCCATACGGCGGATCGGTAAGGACCGCATGAAAGGAGTCGTCTGCTTGTTTCTCCAGCCAATCAAAACAATCGGCGTGGATAAGCTGAGCGCGGCCGATGCGCTGGGATGGTTGCCAGGTTTCATCGCCGGGCAGAGTTCGTTGGACTCCCGGCGCGGTGTCGCGTCGTACACTGTAAACACCCAAACCCTGACGCACGAAATACTGCGGCGTGTTGAGCCGCAGATAGGAACGAACGGAAGAGGTCGGCGTCGGCCCAATGACTTGAGACACCCGTTGCTGAATCTGTCCAATCGAGAGCGGCTTGGAACTGATCGACAGCACCTGGAAAATCGCATCGCGAACCCGTCCCGGCGCGTACCTGCTTTGGGTCTCGCTCATTTCCGACATGATAGACGTCTAGACGTCCCGTGTCAAGCGAACACGCAGCTTTGAACCTGCATTGTGGCCCCCGGTCGGAGGGCAGCCGCAAAAAAGTTTCGCGGCTACAATAATGAGAGGCTACACTCCCTGCCATGCGCGCGTTTCTGGTGCGGCGAATTGGGTCGCTGGTGGTGGGGCTGTTTGCGGCCGGCATCGCGGTGTTTCTGCTCGTGCGGGCGGTGCCGGGCGACCCGGCGCGGTTGCTGTTGAAGAATCCGACACCGGAACGAATCGCGGCGATCCACAGGCGGCTGGGCCTCGACCGACCGCTTCCCGTTCAATACTGGCTCTGGCTCAAAAACGCGTTGGGACACGGAAGTTTCGGCGAATCGATTGTCACGGGCCGCGATGTGCAGGAGGATTTGGCGCGGACCTGGCCGGCCACCATCGAACTTTCGGTCGTCGCCCTGATTATCGCCACCTTCGCCGGGGTGTGGCTGGGGATTTTTTGCGCGCGCCATGCGGGAACGTGGAAGGATGCCCTGGGAACGACCGTGAGCCTTGTTGGTCTCAGCATCCCGGTGTTCTGGCTGGGATTGCTGGCCATGCTGTTGTTTTCACTGGAACTCGGCTGGCTGCCGGCGGGTGAGCGTGGCGGCTTCGATCATCTCATCCTGCCATCGCTGGTGTTGGCCACGATTCCGGCGGCATTTGTCGCCCGCGTGACGCGGTCGGCCGTGCTGGACACGCTCGGCAAGGATTTTATTCGTACCGCCCAGGCCAAAGGCGCGACGGAGCGCGCCGTTCTCTATCGTCATGCCCTGCACGCGGCGCTGGTGCCCATCGTGACGATGATTGGCGTCGAGTTCGCCTACCTGCTCGGCGGCGCGGTATTGACCGAGACGGTGTTTGCGTGGCCGGGGATCGGACGCTATGTCGCCACCGCGGTGCTGGCGCGGGATTACCCGGCGATTCAGGGCGCGCTGCTCGTGCTCGTCGCGATGGTGATGGCCGTGAATTTCGCGGTGGACGTGGCGCATCAGGCGCTGGACCAGAAACTTCGACGATGAAACGGCGAAACCTACTACTCGGGATCGGCTCGTCGATGCTCGCGGCGGTCGTTTTGGCCGCGGCGTTGGCCGGCGCGATCTCGACGCACGGGCCAACCGAACAACTTTATCGCGATCTGGCGCTGGCGCCGCCGTCGTGGACGCATTGGATTGGTGTCGACGGCGTCGGGCGCGACGTGTTGACCCGGATACTCTTCGGCGCGCGGGCGACACTGGGCATTGCGCTCGGGGCAACGGCGCTGGCGGTCATCGGCGGGGTTGGGCTGGGCGCCGTCGCCGGTGTGTGGCGCGGCTGGTTCGACGGGGTTGTCAGCCACGTGACGAATTTCCTGTTGGCGTTCCCGTCCATCTTATTGGGGCTGGTGGCCCTGACCATTCTGACACCATCACCAACGAGTGTGGCGATTGCGGTCGGCATCGCGAGCCTGCCGACGGTGGTGCGACAGGTGCGGGCGGCCTTCGTCTCCGAAGCCGCCAAGGAATATGTGCTGGCCGCGCGGGCCACCGGCGCGAGTCAATGGCGGATCGCGGCCCTGGAGATACTGCCGAACTGCGCGGGACTGATTCTCGTGTTGACGACGCTGACGCTGGGCAGCGCCGTGCTGGAAGCCGCCGGGCTGGCGTTTTTGGGGTTGTCGGGCCAACCCGATATACCCGAGTGGGGCATGATGTTGCGCGAGGAACAGGGCACGTTCCGCATCGCGCCGTGGCTGTGCATCGCGCCCGGCCTGGCCATCACCTGGACCGTACTAGCCTTCAATCTGCTAAGTGACGGCTTGCGCCAGCGCCAGCGGTGAGTCGGGCCTGGTCGCGACCGGCTCGGTGGAACGTTCGCCCGGGTGCGTTCTTCCTCATCATTCCGGTCGTTCGGCCCCGCCGCCGGAGTGTCCTCCCGGCGGCGGAATGCCAGCAGGCTTGAAGGGAATTCGCGGCAGTGATACAAGCGGCGATGTAAACCAGTCCGAACCGGAGCCGACGATGAAGCGACCGAGCCTGTTTGTTGCCGCAACAATCGTGCTTTCGCTTCTGCCTGTATTCTTGTGCACAGGCCAGGAGACGAACACGCTGCCCAACGGCGCGAGATACATCGGGGAGTGGAAGGACGGGAAGCCCAACGGGCAAGGGACGGCCATGTTGCCCTATGGGCCGGCGTACGTCGGTGGGTGGAAGGATGGCAAGCCGAATGGGCAAGGGACGCTGACGTTTCCAGACGGGTCGAAGTATGTTGGCGGGTACAAGGATGGCCAGTACGACGGCCACGGGACGATGGCGTTCCGAAGTGGCATACGGTACGTTGGAGAATTCGAGCATGGCCAGTACGACGGGCAGGGAACGCTGACGTCTCCGGATGGGACCGAGTACGTTGGCGAGTTTCGGAATAACAAGCCGAATGGCCATGGCACGGAGACACGCCGGTTTGGATTCAAGTACGTCGGGGAGTTCAAGGACGGCCAGTACGATGGTCAGGGGGCGCTGACGTTTCCAAGTGGAGCGAAGTACGTGGGAGAGTTTGCGGGTGGCCAGTTCAATGGCCAGGGGACGGAAACGTCGCCTGATGGTCGCATATACGTTGGCCAGTTCCGCGATGGGAAGAGGGAGGGGACTGGGAAGATGACCTATCCTGACGGCAAGGTCGAAGACGGATTGTGGAAGCGGAACGAATTCGTGGGAGCCTCGACCTCGCCCTAGCGGTCATGACGTGGTACAAGCACCCGTGAGAACCAATCCGAACCGGAGCCGATCATGAGACGACCGAGACACTTTCTGACAGCGATAATCACCATTTCAATCCTGCCTGTATTCTGGTGCACGGGCCAGGAGACAAACACGCTGCCCAACGGGGCGACGTACATCGGGGCGAGGAAGGATGGCAAGCCGAATGGCTATGGGACGTACTCTGACCCGGGCGGACAGACCTACAATGGGGAGTTCAAGGAGGGCCGGTTTAGCGGCCAGGGGACGCTTACGTATCCAGATGGAACGAAGGTGGTGGGCGAATACAGCGATGGCCTGGCGAATGGCCAGGGGACGGAAACATGGTCAGATGGACGGAAGTACGTTGGCGAGTTTCAAGATGGCGAGCGAAATGGGCGGGGGACGGAAACGTGGCCGACTGGACGCAAGTACGTGGGAGAGTTTAAGCACGACAAGGAGAATGGCCAAGGGACGCTCACGTTCCCCAATGGAAGTAGTTACGTGGGCGAGTGGAAGGATGGCAGAGTCAATGGCCAAGGGACGTACACGTGGCCAAATGGAGAAAAGTACGCGGGGACCTGGAAGGACGCCAAGGAGAATGGCCAGGGAACGTACACGTGGCCAAATGGAGAAAAGTACGTGGGGGCGTTCAAGGATGACGAGAAGAATGGCCAGGGGACCTACACGTTCTGGGATGGAAGAGAGTACATCGGTCAGTTCCGCGATGGGAAAATGGACGGCCCTGGCAAAATGACGTATTCAGATGGCCGGGTAGAGGAAGGCTTGTGGAAGGACGGCACGTTTGTGGGGGCCTTGACCGCACCGCCGAGGACCAGCCGCTAGAGTCCACCTCCCCGAATCCGCTCAAGGATTTCTTGGTATGGGACACCAAGGTTTCTGCCTCGACTAGAGGCGGGAAAGGAGTGGGCGAAAAAAGAGAAGCGTTGTGCGTCTTTGATGTCCCATGGTCGCAGGTGACCTGAGGCTTGCAACGGGCTCGCCATCACGCCTTGAGCGGCCATCTTTGTGCCGCTCTCAGGAGCCGTCAGTAATTGAAACCACGCTCGACAGGGCTTCTGACCCGTGGTACAAGCACAGCATGAACACCAAGGGCATTATCTCACAACTAAGCAAGCAAGCCAGCCGTTTGAAAATCCAACTCGATCGGACTGAAAAGGCGATCGAAGCTCTTTCGGGACTGGGCGGAGTCAAAGCTGCCAGGGTCGGCAGACGCAAATCGAAGATGTCAGCGTCGGCACGGGCAAAGATCGCAGCCGCGCAACGGGCACGATGGGCCAAGTGGAAAGCGGCGAAGAAGAAGTAGGAATCCCCCCAGAATGGGTGGCAGCCGGCAACTTCTGTCCTCCATTTTGCGATGATGAAGCGCCTCTAAACGTAGGGCGTTGGCTCAGAGGGCCAATGCTTGCGCTTGTATGGCTGCTTGTAAGTCGGACGGGGATTTCTGCGACTCAAGGCGAATTTCAGGCCATTCCCCGAAGTCCCCAAAAGGCGATCTTTGCCGGGGTTTGAACGGAGGCGAATACGCTCGACAAGAGGCTGGTTTTGTGAAAACTTTCGCTCTGCTGGTAGGACGCGGTGCCGGTCCTGTTTCCGTCGGGTCTTGGGTCACTGGAGAGATCACTGAGATTCGGATTTCAGGCCGTTGCTGGTTGTTTGGACACGGTTCGCAAGACACGGTGCCAGGTCTACCCCTTGGTTGTGGTCACTCCCGGTTGCCACCGTGCCGATGTTCTTTTTGATGACTTCAAGCAATTCCGCAACAAGCCGGTGTTGACGGAGCCGAGTCATGCGTCGACACAGCGGGGAGCGCGCCCGTGAAGAAGATCGAGGCAATCATCAAGCCGTTCAAGTTGGAAGATGTCAAGGAAGCGCTTCTGGGTCTGGGCATTCAAGGGATAACGGTTACGGAGGTCAAGGGGTTTGGGCGCCAGAAAGGCCAAACCGAGATCTACCGGGGCAGCGAATACACCGTGGATTTTCTCCCGAAGCTGAAGTTGGATATCGTGCTGCCGGACGGCGCCGTCGAGACGGCAGTTGCCGCGATCTTGATCGCGGCGAAGACGGGCACGATTGGTGATGGCAAGGTTTTTGTCGCGCCCGTCGAAGACGCGGTGCGCATCCGCACTGAAGAGCGCGGGGAACAAGCAATCTGAACACCTCGGAGTGATCTATGGGAAACGAGATGGCTGATTTTGTCGCGAGGCTGGTGGCCCGGTATCCGGCCGAAACAGAGTTCCATCAGGCCGTGCGTGAGGTGGCGAAGTCGGTTTGGCCGTTCATCGGCCAAAACCCCAAATACCAAAAGGCAAAGATCCTCGAGCGGATGATCGAGCCCGAGCGGGTCATCCTGTTTCGCGTGCAGTGGGTCGACCGACAGGGAGAAGTGCAGGTCAACCGCGGATACCGCATCCAAATGAACAGTGCCATCGGACCGTACAAGGGCGGGTTGCGGTTCCATCCGTCCGTCACGCTGGGGACGTTGAAGTTCCTGGCCTTCGAGCAGGTATTCAAGAACGCCCTGACCACGCTGCCGATGGGCGGCGGCAAGGGCGGGTCGGACTTCGATCCCAAGGGCAAGACCGACGAAGAAGTCATGTGGTTTTGCCACGCGTTCATGAACGAGCTCTACCGGCATATCGGGCCGGACACGGATGTGCCGGCGGGCGACATCGGCGTGGGCGGGCGCGAGATCGGCTACCTGTTCGGCCAGTACAAGAAGCTGCGGAACGAATTCACCGGTGTGCTCACGGGCAAGGGGCTTAACTGGAGCGGCAGCCGGATCCGCGAGGAAGCCACCGGGTACGGGCTGTTGTACTTCGTCGAGGAAATGATGCGCACGCGAGGCAACTCGATTACCGGCAAGACCGTCGTCATCTCCGGTTCCGGCAACGTGGCGCAGCACGCCGCCGAAAAGGCGTTCCTGATGGGCGCCAAGGTCGTTACGCTGTCCGACTCGGAAGGCTTTGCCTATGATGCGCGCGGGATCGATGCCGAGAAACTGGCGTTCGTGAAAGAGTTGAAGAACGTCCGCCGCGGGCGGATCCGTGAGTTCGCCAAGCAGTTCCACTGGCAGTATTTCGACCGGCAGCGACCGTGGGGCGTGAAATGCGACGTGGCGTTGCCGTGCGCGACCCAGAACGAAATCAGCGCACGCGATGCGGACAAACTGGTGCGCAATGGCTGTATCTGCGTCGCCGAAGGCGCCAATATGCCGAGCACATCCGAGGCGGTGGAGGTGTTCCTCGGCCACAAGATTCTGTTTGGCCCCGGGAAGGCCGCCAATGCTGGCGGCGTCACGGTCAGCGGCCTCGAAATGTCCCAAAACAGCCTCCGTCTGCAGTGGACCACCGAACAAGTGGACAAGCACCTCAGCGACATCATGAAGGCCATTCACAACCAGTGCGTCCGACATGGCAAGCAGGAGGGCTTCATCAACTACGTGGACGGAGCCAACATTGCCGGGTTCCGCAAAGTTGCCGAGGCGATGCTCGACCAGGGAGTTGTCTGACGGGGAGGGACACGACATGACGGCTGAGGGGAAACCCAGGAGGATCGGGAAGTTGGTTATGCGCCCACGTAAACTCGTTAACCTGATCGATTACCAGGCCGGCTCGGTGGTCAGCCGCGTGATCCTGAAGGCGAAGACGGGCACCGTGACCCTGTTTGCATTCGACGAGGGCCAGGCGTTGAGCGAGCATACGGCGCCATTCGATGCGTTGGCCGAAGTTCTGGACGGCGAGGTGGAAATCACGATCTCGGGCAAGCCCCACCGGGTCCGTGCCGGAGAAATGATCATTCTGCCTGCCAACAGGCCCCATGCGCTCAAGGCCGCCGGCCGATTCAAGATGATGCTCGTGATGATCAGGTCGTAGGGGGCATCGTCGAGACGACTGGGAGAGTGCCCGCGGTAGATTCTCGCAGCGACTTCACGACTCACCGGGCGGCACCGGCCATGAGGCGCTGCCGGGTCTCTGGCCACGTCCGCTCAGGCTGGCGTCACCGCCCCGATGCCGGTGATCACGATGGTGGTCTGGGAACCACTCATCGGTTCCATTCGTTCAGCGCAGCGCCGTGTAGTATTCCCACAGCGGACCGACCACACCCCGTTGGCGCAGCCGCTCAGCAATCGGTGCAAAGGTCGGTGGCAAGGGGCCGACGATCCAGTTGGATGCAAGCCTGCCAAACTCCGCCAATTGATCCAGCAACCGCGCCTCGGTAAGCGCGGGCGAAATATAGTAGACGGGCTCGAGCAGGTCGGCGTTCGCCGGCAAGATCCCTTCGCGTTGGGAACGGGCGAACAGCGCCGTGCCGGGATAGATGCGCATGCCGGCAAAGGCGAAGATGACCGCCCCGGTCAGCCGACGCGAGTTCTCGAAGCTCGTTCGAAGCGTCGTCAGCGTTTCCCCCGGGCCGCCGCAGATGACGAAGTGGCTGTAATGGACTTGTGCGGCCCGAGCCAGCTCGGTCGAATGGACGATGTCGGAAAAGCCAAATGTCTTGCCGTATTCCACAAGCACTTCATCGCAGAAGCTGTCGGCACCGAATTCGATGTGCGTGAGTCCGGCCTTCGCCATCAAGGTCATCAACTCGGTCGTCAGGTTCTTGGGGCGCAAGAAGCAGGTCCAGGTCAGTTTGAGGCCCCGGCGCAGAATGGCTTCGCAAACATTGGCGACGTGCTCGTTGGTAAGGTTGAAAACGGCATCGGCGATGAAGACGTGTTTGGCGCCTTGCTGCTGGATGGTTGCCAATTCATCAGCGACCGCTTCCGGGCAGCGTCGGCGGTTCTCGCGGCCTTCAATCAGCGGGTAGGTGCAGAAACAACAGGGCAGACCACAGCCGCGTTGGGTCGAGATGCTCAGCATGGAGCTGCGCCGCAGGTAAAACTCCACCAGGTCCTGCCGTCTGTCGGCAGGGCCGAGCGACGCTGATTCAACCGGGTCGCGCGGATTGATGACGACTCGTCCTCGGCAGCGATAGACCAAACCGGGGATGGCCCCTGGGTCGGCGCCGGTGGCCAGGGCGTTGATGAGGTGGTCGAAGGCGGCTTCACCGGCGCCATGGATGCCGTAGTCGGCGTTGGTGAGCTTGAGTAATTGCTCGGGGAAAATGGAAAAGGCCGTGCCGCCGAGAACGATTGGGCGGGAACACATGCGGCGGATCGTTTGGCAAAGCTGGATGGCGTCGCCCGAATAAGTTTGGCGGCTGAGAAGCTGGACATCGTCGACGTTGCGCAGGGAAATGCCGACGACATCCGGGTTGAATTCCGTAAGGATTCGTTCCACCGGCTCGTGGCTAACCTGGGTATCGTGCACGCGGGTGATATGGCCGGCGCGTCGCAGCGCCGTGTCGAGGTGCGCCACCCCCAGCGGAAATACCGGGTACGGCTGGTCGCAGTGATTGCTGCTAATCAACAGAATCCGCGATGGCATCGGGGGAATCTTAGGGACTGTGCCTCAGAAAGCAATGGATAATCCCGGTTGATGTGGTCGGGCCGGAGCCGCACTGCTCCGCAGAATTGGGAGTTCCGCCCCAATCGCTTCCGCAACCTTTCCCTGAGCCGCCACCATCCATGTCTTGTCGCCGTGGGTTCACAGCGGTAATGTCGGCGACGAGATGGGAGAAGTTCCGACCAACAGAGGAGAAACGTCATGGGACAGAATATTGTGAAGAGTTTCTTCGTCCGGCTACTGGCAACCATCGGCGCACTGGTTCTCCTCGCGGCGGTTCTCGGCGCGGTCTGCATTTTCATCGTGAAGAAGTCCGTACCGTCCCGGGTGATTCTTGAAGCCGATTTCGAAAAGCGTCTGGTCGAATACACGCCGGACGATCCAGTGGCGCGGATCGTCTCCGGCCGCACGCCAACGATGCTCAACCTGATCGAAGCCCTGCAACGCGCTTCCATTGACAACCGTGTCGTCGGCCTGATTGCGCGCGTGGGCGAGGCCGGCCTGCCGCTGGCCGACGTGCAGGAGATTCGCGACGCCGTCATTGCGTTTCGCCGCAGCGGCAAACCCGCCATCGCCTACGCCGAGACGTTCGGCGAAGGCGGCAGCGCCAACGGGTCGTATTACCTCGCCACCGCGTTCGATAAGATTTACCTGCAACCATCCGGCGAACTCGGTCTCGCGGGCCTTCTTTTCGAGCGCTCGTTTCTCCGCGGCACGCTCGACAAACTCGGGTTCGTCCCGCGCCTCGACCATCGCTCCGAATACAAGAGCGCCATGAACATCCTCACCGAAAAGAAATTCACGCCGGCCCACCGCGCGGCCACCGAGAAGATCATGGAATCGGAGTTCGGCCAGATCGTGGCGGGAATCGCCCAGGCCCGTAAGATGTCCACCAATGACGTGCGGGCGCTGATCGATCGCGGACCGTTCCTCGCCGACGAAGCCCTCCAGGCCAAACTCGTCGATAAACTTGCCTACCGCGACGCGGCGTATGACGACATCCGGAAACAGGCTGGTCCTCATGCCAAGTTCCTCTACCTCTCGAAATACCTCGACCGCGCCGGCTCGCCCTACGACGACGGCGCCACCGTGGCGCTCATCTACGGCATCGGCGACATTCACCGCGGCAAGAGCGGGTATAGTCCAATCTTGCAAAACGTCTCGATGGGGGCCGACACCGTTGCCGCCGCCTTCCGCGCCGCGGCAAAGGACAAGAATGTGAAGGCGATTCTGTTTCGGATCGACAGCGGCGGTGGCTCGTATGTCGCGTCGGACACGATCTGGCGGGAAACGGTGCGCGCCAGGAAGGCCGGCAAACCGATCATCGTGTCCATGGGCGGAGTGGCCGGTTCCGGCGGATATTTCATCGCGATGTCCGCCGACAAAATCGTCGCCCAGCCGGCCACGTTGACAGGTTCCATCGGCGTATTCGCGGGCAAATTCCTCACTACCAATTTCTGGGACAAACTCGGCATCTCATGGGACGAGGTCCACACCAGTTCCAACGCCATGGCGTTTACCGGCCTGCAGGATTACACGCCCGAACAATGGAAGCGGTTTGAAGGCTGGCTCGACCGCATCTACGACGATTTCACCACCAAGGTCGCCGAAGGCCGCAAACTTCCCAAGGCAAAGGTGCTCGAAATCGCCAAGGGCCGCGTCTGGACCGGCGAGGACGCCAAGGTGCTCGGGTTGGTGGACGAACTTGGCGGATTTCCTGTGGCGTTGAAACTTGTCCGCGAGGCGGCGAAGTTGCCCGCCGACGCGAAGATCAAATTGAAGTTATTCCCTCGACGGAAATCGGCCCTCCAAAGATTGCTTGCCCAAGGCCCGGACAGCAGCCAGAAAGCGGGCGAGGAAACCATCGCCAGCGCACTGGAAATCATTCAGCCGTTCGCCCGCGCCGCCCGCGACCTCGGCCTTGCCACCGATTCCGACGTTCTCCGCATGCCCGACCCTGGCATCGAACCGTAGAAGTGTTTGGCAGCCACATAATAGGTGATCTGTCGCGGCGTTCTAACTCGCCGAGAGGCCGCCTCGTAGTGCCTTGGCGGCAAAGCGCCGAGCACTAACTTCCCCGAGGATTTCGGCGGTCTACGACTGCCGATATATGACAATTCGGTTGTCGGCAACGCTTCCACGCGGTAAGTTGCCCGCGTTACAGAAAGGATGGTCGCGATGGCGTTCACACTACAAATCGGAGACAAGGCGCCGGACTTCAAGTTGCCGGCCACGGACGGCAAGACGTATTCGCTGGCGGATTTTGCCAATGCCAAGGTGTTGGTCATCTTCTTCACCTGCAACCACTGCCCGTACGTGACCGGGTCGGACGAGGTCACGCGAAAAACGGCAGAGAAGTTCGCGGCGCAGGGCGTGAAATTCGTGGGCATCAATTCCAACAGCAAAAACACGTACCACGAGGACGATTTCCCGCACATGGTCCAGCGCATGGAGGAGAAGAAGTTTCCCTGGGTGTACCTGTACGACGAATCGCAGGACGTGGCCCGCGCGTACGGCGCGTTGCGGACGCCGCATTTCTACGTGTTCAACCAGGCCCGCAAACTGGTGTACACCGGCCGCGGCGTGGACAGCCCGCGCGACACGAGCAAGATGACGGTGAACGATCTGGAGAACGCGTTGCGCGAGCATCTGGCGGGCAAACCCGTGTCCAAACCCTTGACCAATCCCATCGGCTGCAATGTCAAATGGGAGGGTAAAGACGCGCACTGGATGCCGGCCGAAGCCTGCGATTTGGTTTGAACGATGCGCGTCCTGATCATCGGCGGGACGGGTCTGATCAGCCGCGGCATCGTCAAACACCTGCTCGCGCGGGGCGCGGAGGTCACCGTCTTCAACCGCGCCCAGCGCGGGGACACGCTGCCGCGCGAGGTGAACCGGATCCGGGGCGACCGCAATCAGCTTGGCGATTTCGAGCAAGCGTTCCACACAGCGCGCTTCGACGTGGTGATCGACATGGTCTGCTTTGGGCCCGAGCAAGCGTCGGGTGCGGTGAGGGCGTTCGGCGGGCGTTGCGAGCATTTCATCTTCTGTTCGACCGTCTGCACGTACGGTGTGAAGGTGCCCCCCGCCGTGTTGATCGACGAATCGTTCCCGCAAGAACCCATTAGCGACTACGGACGCGATAAACTGGCTTGCGAACAGATCTTTCACCGCGCCCACGAGGATCGACGGTTTCAGGTGACCATCATCCGACCCAGCCACACCTACGGGCCCGGCGCGCCGTTGATCGACAACCTCGAAGCCGATGCCAGCGCGTGGGACCGCATCGAGCGCGGCCAACCGGTTCTCTGCGCCGGCGACGGCCTGGGTCTCTGGCAGTCCACTCATCGCGACGACTGCGGCAAGCTGTTTGCCTATGCGGCCCTCAATCCCAAAACCTACGGCCAGGACTACAACGCCACACGCGGCGAAATCCTTACGTGGCGGGACTACCATCGCCACGTGGCGGCTGCGCTCGGCAAGCCGGCCCAACTGGTGTTCATGCCGGCCGCGTGGATTGTGCGGCACGACCCGCAACGATTCGGCCTGCTCCGTGAGATCACCCAGTTCCACGGCGCGTACGATTCTTCCAAGGCGCGCCGCGATGTCCCGGAGTTCCGTTGCGAGATCGACCTGACGCGTGGCGCCGCCGAAACCTTCACCGATATCCGCCGCCGCAACGCTTGGCGGGACAGCACCGCCGATCCCCTGTATCAATCCATGATCGAAGAGGCGCTTGCGACTGGTGTGGAGCCTATCCCGGCTTAGCGCGTCACCGAAACAGGCTGGTGTACATCGGTCTCACATGAACCGTGCCGCCGGGGAAATAGAACGTCTTGTCGTAAGAGAACGCGCGGGTGATCGTGTCGAAGAGCAGCGTGCGCGGGCCATCGGTGTAGTTCGGATCGTACACGTGAAACGCCAATTGATCGGGCCGTGGCCGCTCGGCTTTCTCGTAGACAGTGACGGCGTGGTTGATGTCCACGTTCGGGAAATTGTAAACCCATACCGCCATGGGATGGCCGTGCTCCATCCAGTACTGCAGGTCATCCGCGACACGGGATTCTTCTTCCGGCGAGGGCAGGAACGGCATCGGGTATTTCCGCGGATGAAAATACGTTGTCCAGCCCGCGCCCATATTGGCGCGCAACAACGGGCCTTCCCGTTCGCTCAAATCGTGCAGGCTCGCAAAGCCGGGAAGCACAATCCGCTGGTCCGACGGTTCGCTCGGCCACCACGCCGCACGGTTTCGCACCTGACGAATCCGTCGCGCCAACTCGGCCTCCGCCACCGGCGCGGCTTGCGGGTCGAACCGGGCATGCTTCCAGAACTGCACCACGCCGGCGGCCATAATGAAACACCGGCGCGTGTAGGCATGCTCGCGGGCCGGCGCGTTCGTCGAGGATACCGGGACACCGTTTTCGTAGTGGAACACCAGTTCGTTGACGTAGGCGAAAGTGTCGTCCGGATATTTGAAAGGCCGTCCTGGGCCCGTTGACGGCCGGACAGATGCGCATCCCACCGAAACCGCCATCCACCCGAGTGCAATCAGAATTCGCATGTCTTCAGCTCCCGAAGGCATCGCAGATCCCAATCATCATTGGCCGTCGAGCGCGGGTGGAAATAGAATTCATGAAATCCCGGGCCGAGGCGCTGGATCGCGCGGGCCACCTCACCCGCCTGCATGCGAAACGTCCGTCCCAGGCCCCATACCGTGTCGGAGCATCGATAGGGGCAGCGCCGCCGCCGGGGCCCCATCCACAACCAATCGGCAGGCCCGATCCAGATTGCATCGAGGTTGGGCGAGAAGAATCGCGGTTGACCGAGCCGCAGCCAGCCGTGGAATGACGAACCCAGGACATCGAGCAGCGTTCGGTACACAAACGGATGCGCATGGAGATGATGATGCGAATTCACAAACGCGCACGTCAACCCCGTCTCACCAAACATATTCCACTGCGCCCGGACCTCCTCGCGCATCAATTGCCGCGCCCGTCGTGACAGACCGATGGCCCAACCCGCCCGCCGGTAGGAATTGCCCCACGGCCACGCGGCGCACGTGACGGGCTGCGAATTGTCGAGGTGCAGGTGCCATCCCACCGGCAGGCTCGGGTTTTGCTGCGCCATACGGACGGCGTCGGCTGTCCCCGGCTGGCCAAGCATCAAACTGGCCCCGTGCAATACGCCGCGGAGATGGGCCTCGACGACGGCCCGGTTCACCTCCGCGTTCATTCCGAAATCATCGGCGATGAAAAACACTTTTCTGTCGCTCACGTTTGCCGTAGATTCTGCCCCAATGGGCGCGGCGACGCAATTCCTGATCACGGGTGGCACAGGTTTTATTGGCCGACACG
>JBEKUF010000058.1:0-18895 GCA_049515295.1 Verrucomicrobiia bacterium
GCCCCTTTTGAGAAGCTCGTAGCGCTCGCGGTTGCGCTTGAACTCCATTTCGAGGTTCAGCTTCATCGCCTCGGCGGTCCCGAAAAAGTCCACCTGCACGGAATGGTCGACCACGAGATCGACGGGCACGAGCGGCTCGACGATCTTGGGGTCCTGTTTCAGGCGGGCGACGACCGAGCGCATCGCCGCGAGATCGACCAGCAGCGGCACACCCGTGAAATCCTGCAGGACGATGCGGGCGACAATGAACGGGATTTCCTCCTGCGCGGGCGATTTGGCGTTCCAGTTGGCCAGCGCCCGCACGTCGCGCTCGGTCACCTTCTTGCCATCGACATTGCGCAGTACCGACTCGAGCACGATCCGAATGCTGATCGGCAACCGCGAGATCTTGCCGACACCCGCAGCCTCCAAGGCGGGAAGGGAATACAATCGTCCCTTGCGACCGCCGCCAAGGTCGAAGGTTTGCAGGGAATGGAATGAGTTATGCGATTCGCTCGTCACCACTGCATTATACGGCGTGGCGCGCGCCAGGCAAGTAAAGGCGTGCTCAAACGAGCACAGGTGCTACTTCAACTGTGCCAGTGCGCCTTTGATCTTTTCGAAATTCGGCAACTGGCCGGGGTCGTCGCTGGATTCGGCGTAGCGGACGACACCTTGTTTGTCGATGACGAAGGCGGAGCGTTTGGCGACGCCGCTCATGCCGAGGTTCTTTTGCGGCAGGAAACTGTCGTAGGCGATGCCGTAGGCACGGGCAACTTTGTGCTCGTAATCGGAAAGCAGCGGCACGGTGATCTTTTCCTTCTCGGCCCAGGCGCCCTGCGCGAACGGATTATCGCCGCTGACGCCAAACACGTCGGCATTGAGCCCAGTGTAGGCGTTCAAACCCTGGCTGACTTCACACATTTCCTTCGTGCAGACGCCGGTGAACGCCATGGGGAAAAACAGCAGGACGGTGTTCTTCTTGCCGAAATTGTTGCTGAGTTTGATCTTCTTTGGGCCTTCGGCCGATTTCGTGGTCAGTTCAAAATCCGGTGCTTTGTCGCCAACTTTCAGTGCCATAGCGAAATCTCCTGTTAACGGTTCTAACAATTTTGACGCCGCTCCCTTTCGAGCGAAGGATGGTGGACGATACAGGACTTGAACCTGTGGCCTCTTCCATGTCAAGGAAGCGCTCTAGCCAACTGAGCTAATCGTCCCTCGCCACCGCCCGCATAGTACAAGCCACCCGAAATGGTGTCAACTGGCCCCGAAACGTCTTCGGGGCTGGCCCTGCGTTTGCTACAATGGAGTGGAAAAATGAATGTCCAGTTCTACGAGGCGTTCGAGGAAGAGATCGAGGCATTGCAGCGGCACCTGCCAACGCATATGCCGGCACGTTTTACATCCAAAACGATTCAGGAAGCGGGTCACGTCGAACCGTCCGCCGAACTTATCAGCATACGCACGCAGTCGGTAATCCCGCCGTCGTGGGCGGGGAAGGTGAGGGGCGTCGTCTCCCGAACAACCGGCTACGATCATCTGGTCGGGCACCGGATTCCGTGCGGTTATCTGCCGCTGTACTGCAGCCGCGCGGTAGCGGAGCAGGCGATCCTGCTGGTCATGGCACTGTTGCGGAAATTGCCGGCGCAAATCGCGCAGTTTCCCGCGTTTCATCGGGACGGGCTGACGGGAAGCGAGTGCGCAGGGAAAAAGCTGTTGGTTGTCGGCGTCGGCAACATTGGCGCCGAGGTCGTGAGAATCGGACAGGCGTTGGGGATGCAGGTGCAGGGCGTCGACATCGTTGAGAAACATGCCTCCGTTTCGTATGTGAAGCCGGAGGATGGCTTGGCGTGGGCGGAGATCATCGTCTGCGCGATGAACCTGACAAAGGAAAACGCCAACTATTTCTGCTATGAGACACTCAAGAAGACGCAGCGGGGAGCAGTGTTCGTCAATATCGGGCGGGGCGAGTTCACGCCAACGGAAGACATGGTGATGCTGCTCGACGAAGGGCACCTCGGCGGACTGGCGCTGGACGTCTACGAGAATGAAAGCACGCTGGCCGTGGCACTGCGTTCGGGCAAATCGGGCTTCCCGCTGTTGGGCCGGCCAAACGTGATCCTCACGCCGCACAACGCGTTCAACACCGCCGAGGCGGTCGATCGCAAAGCCAGGCAAACGATCCAACAAATCGACCATTTCCTCATGCACAACTGGTTCCTCTGGCCGGTGCCGTGACCGCACTGCAATCTTAACGTTCCGTTAACAATTTTCGCCCAGGTTCCGGCAATTCCAGGATTGCCGCGCGTCATCATCGTCCGTTTGCCGATGGATTTGCATCCGACCGCCGTCGTTTCCAGTAAAAATTCTCATCGCCAATGTATCTCCGCAGCATTTCCTTGTAGTCCTCCAGCTCTTTTCCGCGGAGAAGCCCGCGCCTCTCCAACTCGGCGACGTACGGCAGGTCATCGAGATCATCCTTGTGGCGGATCAGATCGGCGTTGAACGTCCCCATTTGATGCTCCACGAAATATCGAGACATCTCCTGGCTCCAGTCGCCGTCGAATGTGAACATGACCCGGTACATGGTCCAAAAGTCCAGGCGATTGACCTCGTACTGCAACCACGTCGAGTACCCCAGGCTGACCACCGTCACGGCCGCCATCGCCTGTCGACCACATCCCCACGGCCTCGCCACCAGCCACTCCAGGTACACCACGAATGGCATCGCCAGCACGGGCAACATGAAAATCAGCAGCCGCGGTCCGTAGGCCCATTCTCCACGCCAGATCGGTATCTTGGTCAGAAACAAGAACAGCGCCGATGGCAGCAGGAAGATCACAACGGCGTCCAGCCGGTATCGCTGCCAAAACTCACGCACAGCCAGCAAACCGAAGATGAGAATGGGGAAGTGCAACAGCATGCTGCCCTGCGGATCAAACAATACTCCCCAGACGCCATCCTGCCAGCGGCCGGTCGGCGCGACGTGCACTCGCCATTGGTGGTATCCCGTCAGCCACGGCTCCCCGAATTTGATCTGGTTTATCCAGGCCAGTGCGCCCACGATCATCAGCGCCGGAAGAAGCAGCCAGCCGATCTGACGCCGCAAGACCCGCCAACCCTCCGGCTTCTTCAAGCTCGACACCGCGTACATCACCGCGAGCCAGACCGTGGGGATCAACAACCCAAAGATGACCCGCGTCAGCACCAGGGCCGCGACAAATACCCAGGCAATCAGCAGCGCGACCCGGTGCCTCGCACGGGGATCACCCCCGGTGCTCACCAGTCCACGCAAATAAACCATCAGAAAATGGAACGCGGCCGTAAAGAAAAGCACCTGGCAAATCTCCGCTCCCTGCGCTCGTTGGTAGTACCAGAAGAACGTTGCATAGCAGGTGCACAACACGTACGCCACCCGCACCCAATACCGATCCGTGTACCAACCCGTGATTCGATATAACAACCCGCCGACCAGCAAGCTGAGGAAAATGTTGTACAGATTGAAGATCAGCAGGTCAGACTGTTCCCCGACACGGGGGATGCGTCCGTTGATCACCGCCTCCAGCGCCGTCGGTGGCAGCGCCATCAGGGAGTTCATCACGCCGTACTTGGAATACCACCGGCCGGTGCGCGGATTGAACACGAAATACTGCCCGCGCTCGCCGATGTGCTCGGCATATTGTGTGTCCACGTGCAGCACGCCATCCCGCAGCAGGCTTCGGGTCTCCTCACGCCATGCGGACGGATCTCCCGCCCACCATGTCGCGGGCATGGCGGCAAAATTGATGGCGAACACCACCGCCAACAGGGCTACAGGCGCGAACCACCGCCGCCAACGGGCCTGCGCTTCCCGCCTCGCAGCAATGGCGGGAACCGTTTCGGATGAACTCTCTTTCATGGAGCCTTTGCCTGACGGACGAACCGCCGGTTGGCTTGTCAGTCTATCACAATCGAGGCTGGGACGAACAACTCCCCATCGCGCCTGTCCTCTGCCTCGTAGGGGCAGGCTTCGATGCCTGACCTTGTTGTGCGCCAGTCTTTCACCCCGAATCGCTTTCGGGGCCTGACCGCGCACATGGGTTTGACCGCAGGTCTCCATATCAGGTGGTTCGGGGAGCCGTTCAGTCGGGGGTATGTGGGGGGTCAGGAGCCCCTCGCACCACAAGCCTGCGAAGTCGTTTGGAGCGAGACTTGGAGAACTTTTCGGATTGATGTTCCGCGTCAATGGGTGTAGCAACCAGTCAATCGGAGCAACCATGAATGATATGCACGCTTTCTTTCGTCGGCTTTGCCAATCCCCAATTCACCGCCGCGCCGCCGTCACGCTGGTTGCGCTGGCTTGGAGCAGCCTCGCCTTCGGCGGGGAGATTCATGACGCGGCCAAGAATGGTGACTTGCAAAAGGTCAAGGCGCTGCTCAAAGACAATCCTGAGCTGGTTTTCAGCAAAGACAACAACAGCAGGACGCCGTTGTACTATGCGGCGGCCAAGGGCCACAAGGACGTGGTGGAATTGCTGCTGGCCAACAAGGCTGAGGTCAATGCCAGGACCACTGGCGACACGACGCCTTTGCACATGGCGGCGGGTAATGGCCACAAGGATGTGGCGGAATTGCTGCTGGCCAGCAAAGCCGATGTCAACGCCAAGAATATCGACGGCGATACGCCTTTGCACTTGGCCGCGGACAACGGCTACAAGGACGTGGCAGAATTACTGTTGGCCAGCAAGGCCGATGTCAATGCCAAGGACAATGTCGGCAGCACGCCTTTGCACATGGCGGTGGGTGGGGGCAACAGGGCTGTTGCGCAATTGCTGTTAGCCAGCAAGGCCGATGTCAATGCCAAGAGAAACGACGGCGAAACGCCCTTGCACCTGGCGGCGGCTAATGGCTACGAGGACGTGGCGAGATTACTGCTGACCAGCAAGGCCGAGGTCGATGCCAAGGAAAATGACGGCCAGACGCCGTTGCACCATGCGGCGGCTCGGGGCCACAAGGATGTGGTGGACTTGCTGCTGGCCAACAAAGCCGATGTCAATGCCAAGGACAACGACGGCGAAACGCCTTTGCAGATGGCGGCGGCCAAGGGCCACAAGGACGTGGTGGAATTGCTGCTGGCCAACAAGGCTGAGGTCAACGCCAAGGACGACGACGGCGAAACGGCTTTGCACTTGGCGGCGGCCAAGGGCTACAAGGGCGTGGTGGACTTGTTGCTGGCCGGCAAGGCCGATGTCAATGCCAAGAACAACGGAGGCAGGACGCCTCTGCACTACGCGGCGATTAATTGCTACCCGGACGTGGTGGAATTGCTGCTGGCCAGCAAGGCCGATGTCAATGCCAAGACCAACGGAGGCAGGACGCCTTTGCATTATGCGGCGGCTTGGGGCCACAAGGAAGTGGTGGAATTGCTGCTGGCCAGCAAGGCCGATGTCAATGCCAAGAACAACAGAGGCGAGACGCCTTTGCACCTGACGGTGGCTCAGGGCCACAAGGATGTGGCGGAATTGCTGCTGGCCAACAAAGCCGATGTCAACGCCAAGGACAACGACGGCGAAACGCCTTTGCACCTGGCGGCAGCTCGGGGCCACAAGGACGTGGCGGAATTGCTGCGCCAGCACGGCGGCCACGAATAAACTGTATGGAAGCCTGGCGGTGGCCCTTGGCATCCAGCCACTCGGAGCAACCATGAACCCTTCTTTGGCTGACTCTGCCACTCCCCAATTCCCCAGCGCCGCCAGACGAGAATTGACCGCGACGCGTACCCGCCCACCGCAACCCCGCGCTTACACGGTCGACGTCACGTGTGATTGACAGCAAAGCTTGCGGGGCGCGACGATTCGAGGGAGAATCGAGCAAGTTGGAGGGCGGAATGAGAACAAATGTTTGTGTTGTCGCGATGCTATTGAGCGCGTGCATCTGGGCGCGCGGACAGCAGAAGGAGGCAAACATGGCACAATTTACGTTGAGCAGTCCAAGTTTTCGGAACAATCAACCCATGCCGGCCAAGCATTCGTGCGAGGGCGCGGATGCGTCGCCGGCGTTGAAGTGGGAGGGCGCGCCGTCGGGGACGAAGAGTTTTGCGTTGATTGCGGATGATCCCGATGCGCCCGGCGGGACGTGGGTGCATTGGGTCGCCTACAACATTTCTGGCGGTACGGACGGATTGCCCGAGAACGTGGCGAAGACTGACACGGTTGCGGCATTGGCCGGCTTGAAGCAGGGCGTGAGCGATTTTGGGCGTGTCGGTTACGGCGGGCCGTGTCCGCCGCGCGGGCATGGTGTCCATCATTATTATTTTCGGTTGTGTGCGCTGGATGCGGAACTGAACCTCGCTCCGCGCGTGACCCGCCGCCAACTGGAATCAGCGATGAAGGGGCACGTAATCGCGCAGGCGGAGTTGGTGGGAACGTATCAGCGCGATTGAGCGGCGGAGTTGGCGCCGGCTTGTTGCAATTCGGTGCGGATCATCGTCAGAATTTCGTAATAGCGCCACGCCGCGGGAGCATCGGGCTCCTGATGATGATCGGGTTTCAAGATGAGATCGCCGGTGGCAAGCAGGATCTTCTGCACTTCGGGATTCTGGCGGACTTTTTCGCGGGTCGCGGCGACGATCAACTGATAGTGCGCGCCGGGCGTGGCGGGCCTGTACTCCATGCGTTTGCCATCGAAGGTGACCCACGTGATGCCCATCTTCTTCATGTTCTCATTGGCGAGGTCGCCGGCATGCTTGGCATCGAAGGCGGTGAGTTGCCCGACCTGATCGCGCGTGAACTTCCATTCCAAACCGGGGAATGTGGCCCGTGGATCGTCGGCATTTTCGGGGTACTTCATCATCTGCCAGAACCCTTCCAGGCTCGCGTAGCGTTGGCCGCGAAAGGTGAAGGGCGTGGGGGCGAAATTGGACAGCAGGCCCAGCTCGTTACGTTTGGAGAGGATGACTTCGCCTAGAGCAGCTTCTTGGGGGAGGATTTCCCACGACGGGACGCCGTTGGTCGGCACCGCGGTCCACCAATGCGCCGGGTAGCGCGGATCACGAGGAATCGCAGGCGTATTTGTCGGGTCCGCCGAGGCAGGCCACGTAGCGATCATCATGACCACACCATAAAGGATTCGAATCAGTACTCGCCTTTGCATAAACGGATTATGCAGCGGCGCGTTGGAAACTACAAGAGACGAGACTGATTACACCGGTCTGATACGCTTCAGTTCTTGAATAGAGCGCCGCTACAAAGCAGCGTCTCAATTCCGTAGCCGCACCGGCGTTGTTGTTGTCTTGCAGGGCGGGTGCAGCGGCTTTATCGTGGCGGACATGAAGAGTGGTTCCTCGCAAATTACGGCGGACAAACCCTGCCTGCCGCCGATGGTGACCACACAAACAGAATTGATCGGCGCGCTCCTGCGCGACGTATCGCGCTCGTTTTATCTCACCCTCCGTGTTCTGCCACCGGCCATTCGCCCGCAAATTTCGCTGGCGTACCTGTTGGCGCGGGCGACGGACACGATTGCGGATACCAAGGCCGTGCCGCGCGCCAAGCGCGTCGCCGCGCTGCAGCAACTTCAGAACCTTTCGCATGTGCCGGATCTCGGGGCGATTGCCGAGCAACAGACATCGCCAGCTGAGAAACAGTTATTGGAGCGGCTGGAAGATTGCGTGATTGCGCTGGGGCGATTTGACGAAGCCGATGGACGCCGCATCCAGGAGTTGCTGAAGATTATTGTGAGCGGACAGATTTTTGATTTGCAGCAGTTCCCCGGCGAGACGGAGGAGGAGTTGGTTGCGTTGTCGAGCGACGAGGAGCTGGATCGGTACACGTATATGGTGGCGGGATGCGTGGGCGAGTTTTGGACGAAGATGTGCGTCGCGCACATGCCCGCGCTCCGCGACTGGAATGTGGACGAGATGTGCAAGCTCGGCGTCCGCTTCGGCAAAGGCCTGCAACTCGTTAATGTGTTGCGCGATATCCCCAAGGATTTGCGCATCGGTCGGTGTTACCTGCCGGTGAAAGACCCGCGCACGTTGCTTGACCTGGAGAATTTTGAGGCGATTCGCGCCCTGTATAGCCGCTGGCTCGACACGGCCGAAGACCACCTCGACGCCGGCTGGCAATACACGATGAAGATTCCGCGGTCGGAGACCCGTCTGCGCCTCGCGTGCCTCTGGCCGATTTGGATCGGGTTGATGACGATTGCGCGGTTGCGGGCGGAGAACCCGCTCGATCCCGGGCAGCGCGTCAAGGTTTCGCGCGGGGAAGTCTACGGTGTGATGGTGCGGTCGTTCCTCGTGTCCCGTAGCGACAGTGCGTTGGATCGGCAATACCAGAAGTTGCGCGCCGATTCCACCCGTGGCTCATCCATTGCGGGCGGGGTTGTGTGAAGACGGAGTTTGGATCCGAGCGGCGATCACGAAGGAGCAAGACAGGCACGAACTCCACGAGAATCAGGCGGTTGTGCGGGGCTTTATGAGCGAACGCTACCTGGATGACATTCGGGCCGGCGACCGATACCGCTCGGCAGACTACACGGTCACCGAGGGCGAAATCATCGACTATGCGCGCCGGTACGATCCTCAACCGTTTCACACGGATCCCGTGGCGGCGCGGGAGTCGATATTCGGTGGTCTGGTGGCCAGTGGCTGGCACACGGCGGCGATTACGATGCGCCTGATCGCGCAGAGCGAGGTCCGCATCGCCGGCGGATCGATCGGTCTGGGGCTTGAGGAATTGCGTTGGTTGCGGCCCGTGCGTCCGGGCGACACACTTCACGTCGAAGTTGAAGTCCTGGAAGCCAGGCCGTCCCGTTCGCACCCGGACCGGGGGATCGTTCGGTTTCGCAACACCACGCGGAACCAGACCGGCGAGATTGTGCAGACCATGGTGACAGCGCTATACGTGCCGCGGCGCGGTCCTTGATTTTGAGATCCTTGCGGAGGGATAGGGCGAGACGTTCTCACTTGAAAATGCCACGTCGTGGCCTATGATGACGACATCTATGTTTACCGGCACGTACACCGCATTGGTCACGCCGTTCACCAGGGACGGAAAAGTCGACGAGCTCCGGCTACGGCAGATTGTCGAGCAGCAGATCGCGGCGGGCATTGACGGCCTTGTTCCCTGCGGCACGACGGGCGAGTCGCCGACACTCAGCCACGAGGAACACAATCACGTCATCGAACTCGTCGTGAAATTCGCGGCGAAGCGGTGCAAAGTCATCGCGGGTACAGGCTCGAACTCGACCGACGAAGCGATTTTCATGACCCAGCACGCGAAAAAGGTCGGGGCTGACGCGTCGCTGCAGGTGGCGCCGTATTACAACAAACCGTCCCAAGCGGGGCTGTACGCGCACTTCCGCGCTATTGCCGAGGCCGCGGATATTCCGCTCATTCTCTATAATATCCCCGGCCGTTGCGGCGTGGACATCTCCAACGACACGATGGCGCGCCTCCGCCGCGATTTGCCGCAGTACATCGTCGGGCTCAAGGAAGCCACGGGCGTGGTGGATCGGGTCAGCCAGTTGCGCGGGATGGTCGACCGCGAATTCTGCATCCTGTCGGGCGACGATTCACTGACATTGCCGATGATGAGCGTTGGCGCGGTCGGCGTCATCAGCGTTGTGTCCAATGTGATCCCGCGGGAGCTGACGGAAATGACCCACGCGGCGTTGAAAGGCGATTTCGAGCGCGCGGGCCGCATCCACACGAAAGTATTTCCGCTCTTCAAAGACCTGTTCATCGAGACCAACCCGGTTCCCGTCAAGGCGGCGATGGCGATGATGGGCCTGATCGAAGAGACGTATCGGCTGCCGCTCGTGCCGCTGGCCGACGCCAACCGCGCGCAACTGAGAAAGACGCTGCAAGCCCTCGGCCTGGTGAAAGCGTGAACCCGGTCAACGTTATCATCTGCGGCGCCAAAGGCCGCATGGGCCGCGCGCTGGTGTCGGCTGTTTCCAGCGATCCGGAACTTCGTCTGGCCGGCGAAATCGATCAGGGCGACGATCTTATGACAGTCATCGCCACCGGGGACGTCGTGATTGATTTCTCCGTGCGCGAGGCGACCGCCGCGATTGCGAGAATCGCCGCCAACCACAAGAAGGCCCTCGTCATTGGAACCACCGGACACAGCGATGCCGAGAAGAGCACTGTGCGCGCGGTGACGAAGGTCATCCCGATTGTGTGGTCGGCGAATTTCAGCACGGGCGTCACTACGCTGTTTTGGATGACCCAAAAGGTTGCCGAGATCGTCGGTCCCGACTGGGAAGCCGAGGTCGTGGAGACGCATCACACCGCCAAGAAGGACGCTCCCAGCGGCACGGCGAAACGGCTCCAGGAAGTGTTGAAGCAGGTTCGCGGGAAAGAGGCTCCGGCGCACGCGTTGCGAGTCGGCGACGTCGTGGGCGATCACACGGTCACGTTCGGCACCGCGGGCGAACGCATCGAGTTGACCCACCGCGCGAGCAGTCGCGAGACGTTTGCGCGCGGCGCGCTACGCGCCGCCAAGTGGGCCGTCAAACAGCAGCCAGGGCTTTATGACATGCAAAATGTGTTGGGGCTCCGGTAGCCAATTGTTCGGTATGGGCCAGGCCCTGAAACGAAAGTCGACCATCGCCCTGGTGGCCGCCGCCATTCTTTCAGCGTGCGCGACGCATCAGGGACGCAACGAGCTGGCGTCGTCCAGCCCGCGCGCGCCCGATATTCAGAAGTCCCTGGACCAGACCGTCATTCCGGAGATCGACATCGAGAACGAGTTCCTCGAAGATGCCCTCAAGGCATGGCACAAGGCCAGTCTCGACAACCACGCGCAGCACTTCGATTTCCGGTACGCGATCTCGCACCCGATGACTTTTTCTTCGCAACCGGTCCGACAGGGTGTTGCCCAGAGCGTTCCTCCGGCCGCTTCCGCGCCAACTCCGGCACGGATCACTGTCCGACGGAAAAACATCACGTCCGCACGATTATTGGATGAGATTTGCGGCCAGTCGGATACTTCGTGGCTCATCATGGGGCGCGTGATTATCATCCGGCCGCGAGGTACGGCGACTGCGGCGCAGCCATGAAAGTCGGCCTCGGTCTCGGCTCGAATTTGGGCGAACGACTGCGGCATCTGCAGCAGGCGAAGGCCTACCTGCTGAGTTTGTCGCCCGAGGGCTGGCACGTGGCGTCGCCGCTGTACGAGACCGAGCCGGTGGGGTGCCCGCCGAATTCACCAAAGTTCCTCAACGCGGTTTTGGAAATCGAATTTACAGGGGCCCCAAAAACTTTATGGAAGAAGATTGCGGCTTACGAGGTGGCCCACGGACGCGACCGCAACCTGCCCAAGAACGCCGCGCGCTCCATTGACCTCGACATCCTGTACTTCGGCGAGAAGGAAATTCTGGAGAAGGACCTTGTCGTGCCGCATCCGCGAATGGCCGAGCGGCGGTTCGTGTTGCTGCCGCTGTCAACCATTCGGCCCGATTTGATTATCAAAGGCACGGGCAAGACCGTGCGAATGCTTTTGCGGGAGTTGCCGGCGCAGGATGGACAGGTTAGATTCGTCCAGCAGGATTGGTGAGTCCATTATGGACGAGCATAAGATCAATATCCACAAGTTGCGCGAGATGAAACGACGGGGTGAGAAGATCTCGGCGCTGACCGCGTATGATTTTTTCACGACGAAGATCATGGACGAAGTCGGCATACATCTGATCCTGGTGGGCGATTCGCTCGGCATGGCCGTGCTCGGCTATGAGAACACCCTGCCAGTCACGATGGAGGAAATGATTCATCACACCAAGGCTGTGGCGCGGGCCAAACCTGAGGCGTTGCTGGTCGCCGACATGCCGTTCATGACGTACTCCACCATGCGCACGGCGCTGGAAAACGCGAGCCGCTTCATCCAAGCCGGGGCCGAGGCTGTCAAACTCGAAGGGGGCGAATCGATTCTCGACCAGGTGCGCGCGCTGGTCGGGGCGGGAATTCCCGTGCTCGGTCATATCGGGTTGCTACCGCAATCGATTCTCGAGACGGGCGGCTATAAGGTTCAGGGCCGCACGCCGCAATCGGCGGAGAGAGTGTTGCGCGACGCCAAAGCGCTGGAACAGGCGGGCGTGTTCGCGATGGTTATCGAAGGCACGACCGTCGGCGTGGCGGAGCAGGTGACGAAGTCTGTCTCCGTGCCGACGATTGGCATCGGCGCGGGGCCGCACTGCGATGGCCAGGTCCTCGTGAGCAACGACATGCTGGGTTTGTTCACCTGGTTCACGCCCAAGCACGTGAAGCGCTACGCGAACCTCGCCGAGGAAATGCGCAAGGCGTTTGCCGCGTACAAGGGCGAGGTTGAATCTGGGAAGTTTCCCGGCGCAGAGCAGAGTTTCCGCTAACCGCTGCTTCACCTGGCGTTCGGTCCGGCGACGTACGGGATGGCCAAGAACGCCAGCACCACGGCTACCAGGACAAAGATGATCGCGCCGAGCATGAGGGCGGCGCGGACCAGTTGTTTCTTCAGCCAACACAGGTCCACGAAGATTCGCCACGCCTTGGTGAACCCTGGATCGATCTCCAACTTGTCCCGTTCGTTCTCGTTCAACATGCCCTGCAGCATGCAATCGTAGGTGGGCTTGTCGCCGAGCGCGACGTGATCGCTGAACATGCGCGCGACGAAATCGTGTTTCATGTGGCGCAGCTCTGCCTGGCGGGCCTGCTCAAAGTCATGGAACCGCCGTTGAAATTCGCTGACGTAGAAATCCACCGAGTCGGATTTCGACACGGACTTGTCAGGCGGTTGGTTCATTGTCGCTAGAACTCGAACTTCAGTCCCGCGAATCGTTTGTCGATCTCGCTGACCACGCGGCGCTCGTCGGCCTCGCCTTTGGCGACAAACGTCACCGAGAACCGCAGGTACGGCCCGGCGTCGTTCCAGGGCACGGTCGAGATCAGCTTCTGGGTGATCAGCCATTGCGACACGTCTTCCGCCGATTTGAACGCGGTCCGACGGCCATCGCTGTCGACCACGGCGTTGGGCGCGCGCACGTACAGGAAGAATGATCCTTTCGGTTTTGTCGCGTAGAACCCGAACTTGCGCAGGCCGGCGACCAACAGGTCCATCCGGCGGGAGTATTTCGCGGCAATCTTCGCGGTAATCTCCGGATGGGCCAGCGTCGCCGCGCAGGCCTTTTGGATCGCCAGGAACTGGCCGCTGTCACTGTTGTCCTTCACATTGCCGTAAGCCGAGACGAGCAGGGGATTGCCGCACACAAACCCCAACCGCCAGCCGGTCATGTTGAACGCCTTGCTCATCGAATGCAACTCGACGGCCACGTCCCTGGCGCCGGGCACGGACAGGATGGACAACGGTTTGCCATCGAACACGAGCGCGGCGTAGGCTGCGTCGGAAATGATGACCAGCTTGTTTTTGCGGGCAAACTCGACTGCCTGCGCGAAGAACTCCGGGGTTGCGCTCGCGCCCGTCGGGTTGTTCGGATAATTGAGCACGAGGGCTTTCGCCCGTTTGAGCACGTCGCGCGGTATGGAATTGAGGTCAGGAAGAAAGTCGTTGGCCTCGGTGAGGAGGAGGTTATGCACCTCGCCGCCGTACCACTTTGTATGCGTGCCAAACACGGGGTAACCCGGCACGGTCATGATCGCCACGTCGCCCGGGTTGATTACGGTTGCTGGCAGGACCGACAACGCCGCCTTGCTGCCGATGCTGTGGATGATCTCCGTCTCCGGATCGAGACCTTTCACGCCGAATACGCGTTCCATCCACTGCGCCGCGGCGCGCCGATACTCGGGGCCGCCATTGTCCGCGTAGCCGCGATTTTCCGGTTTTTGCGCTTCTTCGGCCAGGGCGCGAACGCTGAGCGGGAACGCCATTTCATCCGGCTCGCCGACGCCGAGATCGATCAGTTCCGCATGCGGGTGCGCCTCCAAAGCGGCGCGTTTGGCGCGTTTGATCTTTTCAAATTTGTAGATGGCCGTGCTCTTGCCGAACGACTTTCCGCCGATGCGTGCGGCCAACGACTGCTGTATGTAGGATTCCGTCATGGGCGAATCGAATAGACACAAAACGGCGCGCCTTGTCAATGCGTCCCCGATTTTCTCCGTGACGCGAGTGGTCCGAGAAGCTATTTTCGTCCGATATGGACACTGTCCGCACCGTCAACGAGATGCAGGCCGTGTCAGCTGCCCTGAAGCGGTCGGGGCGGCGCGTGGTACTGGTGCCGACGATGGGGGCATTGCACGGGGGTCACGCGGCGCTGATGCGTCAGGCGCGCGCACAGGGCGCGGCGGTCGTGGTGAGCATCTACGTGAATCCCACCCAGTTTGGCCCGCACGAGGACTTCAAACAATACCCGCGCGACATGGAGGCGGACAGTCAGCTATGCGGTCGCGAGCAGGTAGAGGTGATCTTCGCGCCGTCGGATGATGAAATGTATCCGGGCGGGCCGGGGAATGCGGTGGCCGCAGCGACATGGGTTGAGGAGATAGTCCTGTCCCGGCGGTTCGAAGGCGAAAGGCGGTCCGGTCATTTTCGTGGCGTATGCACCGTGGTTGCCAAGCTTTTCAATATCGTCGAGCCAGACCTGGCGACGTTCGGGCAGAAAGACTATCAACAACTCAAGGTGGTGCAACGGATGGTGCGCGACCTGGCCTATCCGATCCAGATCGTGGCTGTGCCAACCGTCCGCGAGCCCGACGGCCTGGCCATGAGCAGTCGCAACCAACGGCTGTCGGGAACCGAGCGCGTACAAGCCACGGTTCTGTGGAAGGCGCTGAGTGTTGCGCGCGATCTGTTCACCGAAGGCGAGCAGAACGCGCATCGTCTGGAAGCCGCCATGCAGCGGACCGTGGGGCTCGCCCCGGCCGCGCGACTGGACTACGCGCAAATCGTTGATGGCGAAACCCTGGAGCCGGTTGCGAAAGTCCAGCAGGGCAATGTCGCCCTGGTCGCTGTCCACGTGGGCAAGGTTCGTCTAATCGATAATTTGATTTTGTAACGCGCGGCGGCCAATTTCATCGCATAATTTTACGGCACCAGCACGATTTTGCCGCTGGCACCGGGTTGCATGACCAATTCGTGCGCCTTCGACGCGTCCTTGAGTGGAAGCTCCTGGTTGATGACGGGTTTCAGCGTGCCGTTGGCCAGTCCGTCCGTCAACGCGGCATGAATACTTGCGAGATCGTGGTCTGTGGCGTTCGGCATCATCATGCCCAGAATCGTCGCGTCGCGTTGCATGGCGGCGCGGGGATTAATCTCGATCGAACCGCGATTTCCAATCACCACAATCCGGCCGCGTGTCGCAATCACGCTGAGATCCTTTGCCAGATTCACGTTCGCCAGCATCTCCAAAATCACATCGGGCCCGCGTCCGTCGGTGAACCCCGTCAGCTTCTCGAGATAATCCGGCGCGTGATGGTCGAGGACATACTGCGCGCCCTGCTGTTTCACGAGTTCGCGTCCGCGCTCGGTACCGGCAGTGCCAACGACCCGCAGTCCATGGGCCACGGCGAGTTGTGTGGCGGCGATCCCCACGCCGCCGCTGGCCCCGTGGATGAACACGGTTTCACCGGAAACGGTCTGCGCCTTCTGGAATAGCGCGCGCCAGGCGGTGGCGTACGGCACGCCAACCGCCGCGCCTTGCGCGAAGCTTACGTGGGGAGGGAGTGGGCAAACCTGCGTTTCGGCGCTGACCGCCAGTTCCGCGTACGCGCCCGTGCGGATGCCGCTGACGGTCCCGAAAATGTATACGCGGTCGCCTCGCTTGAATCGCTTCACACCGCTGACGACCTCGACGACGCCGGCGCCGTCGGAACCGGGGATAAATGGGAACGTGATATTGACCGTGTAGCCACCGGAACGGACGTAGGTATCGACCGGGTTGACTCCCACGGCGCGCAGGCGCACCAGTAACTGACCCGCCGACGGCGTCGGGTCAGGCACGTCTTCCAACTTCATCACTTCGGGACCACCGAATTGATGGACTCGGATCGCTTTCAAGGTCTGTCAATCTCTGCGCGGTGAATCGCTCGGGACAAGTTCCACATCGAGTTTCTCCGAACGCCGCAATACCGTCAGTTTGCTCTTCAGTCCTATCTTGTCGCCCGTCAACATCCGATGCAAGTCATCAATCGTCGCGATCGCCCGGCCATCGAGGGCGACAATGACATCGCCTTCCTCCAGTCCAGCCGCGGCCGCCGGTCCCCCGTCCTCGACGGAGATCACGAGCACGGCGCTGTCGCGGGCCAGTTGATGGAACCGCACCAGCCGACGATGCAGGTCAATGTTCTGGCCGGCGACGCCGATATACGCCCGGCGGATCTTGCCGTCACGCATGAGATGGCCAACCACGAATTTCGCCGTATCGACCGGCACGGCGAAGCAGATGCCTTGCGCGGGGAGAATGACCGCCGTATTCACGCCAATGACATCGCCGCGCAAGTTCACCAACGGACCGCCCGAATTGCCGGGATTGAGAGCGGCGTCGGTTTGGATCACGTTGTCGATCAGCCGACCGGATTGGGTGCGGAGCGACCGTCCCAGGGCGCTGATAATCCCCGCCGTGACGGTGCATTGAAATCCGTAGGGATTGCCGATGGCGATGGCGACTTCCCCAACGCGCAACGATGCCGAGTTGCCGAGTGTGACGGGGGTGAGTTCGGGAAGGTGGATGCGAATCACCGCCAGATCGGTATCGGGGTCGTTCCCGATCAGGAACGCTTCGCCGGCGCGGCCGTCCGTGAGCCTGAGTTCCATACGCGCCGCGCCATCCACCACGTGGCTGTTGGTCAGGATGAATCCGTCCGGGGTGAAAACAAATCCTGATCCGCTGCCACCCGGGACCAATCGGCCCCCGGTTCTCCGTTGTTGGACATCGATTCTGACGACCGACGGGCTGACCCGTTCCGCTGTGTGGACAACCGCACGCGAGTACGCGTCCAAGAGTTCTTCATCGGCTGGCGCGCGGGAGGCCACCCGCGGGGGTTCGCCCGTCAGTGATGTGTCGTCGTATACCATTTGAAAGCGAGGTTTCATTTTGTCATTTGCACCATTTTCGTATATTAAAGATGCGCAAAGGGGGCAATCGATTCGCGGTTCGACAATTCATGACAGAGAATTCACAACGGAATTACGACTTTTTGATCATCGGCAGCGGCATCGCCGGGCTGACGTACGCCCTGAAGGTGGCGGCGGCGGGGACAGTGGCCATCATTACCAAGAAGCAACGGGCGGAGAGCAATACCAACTACGCCCAGGGCGGCATTGCGGCGGTGATGGCCAAGGATGACTCGCTGGAATTGCACGTGCGCGACACCCTCGAAGCGGGCGCGGGCCTGTGCAGGGAAGACGCGGTGCGCACGATTGTCGGCGAAGGTCCGGCGCTGGTGCGCGAGTTGATCGAGTTCGGCGTGAAGTTCGCCGAGAAGGAGACTGAGAATCGCGCCCAGACGGGGTCTTCCACCAGGGAATTCGACCTGGGACGGGAGGGCGGGCACACGCGGCGGCGGGTACTGCACGCCGGTGACATCACCGGGCGGGAAATCGAGCGGGCGTTGCTGGCCCAGGTGGCGAAACACAAGAGCATCACGGTGTTGGAGGAATCGCTGGCGATCGATCTGATCACGACGCAGAAGCTTGGCCTCAGCGGGCCCAACCGGTGTCTGGGATGCTACGCGTTGGACAAGCGAAATCGGGTCGAAGTATTTGCGGCGAAGATCACATTGTTGGCCACGGGCGGCTCGGGCAAGGTCTACCTGTATACGACGAACCCGGACATTGCCAGCGGGGACGGCGTGGCGATGGCCTACCGGGCGGGCGCGAGCGTCGCCAACATGGAATTCATGCAATTCCATCCCACATGCCTGTACGAACCGAAGGCGAAATCGTTTCTGATCAGCGAAGCCGTGCGCGGGGAAGGGGCGGTGTTGCGGGGCAAGGACGGCGAAGCGTTCATGAATCGCTACCATCCGATGGCCGACCTGGCCCCGCGTGACATTGTCGCCCGCGCCATCGACGCGGAGATGAAGAGGACGGGGGCGAACTTCGTGTCCCTCGACATCACGCACAAGGACCCGGAATTTGTGAAGAAACGGTTTCCGAATATTTACGCCAAATGTCTCGAATATGGGCACGACATGACGAAGTCGCCGCTGCCGGTGGTGCCGGCGGCGCATTATCAATGCGGCGGCGTCGTCACCAACGTGGACGGCGAGACGGAAGTGGCGGGATTGCTCGCTGCCGGCGAGGTGGGATGCACGGGATTGCACGGGGCGAACCGCCTGGCCAGCAACTCGCTGTTGGAGGCGCTGGTGGTCGCGCATCGGGCGTCCCGCGTGGCGCTGCAACAGCACCAACAGTTGGCGATACCGCCGACGAGACTCCCCCCGTGGGAGAGTGGCAACGCGTCTGATCCGGACGAACTGGTTGTTGTGACCCACAACTGGAGTGAAATTCGCCGGTTGATGTGGGATTACGTGGGCATTGTGCGCAGCGACAAGCGGCTGTTGCGCGCGCGGGCGCGCATCCAGAACCTGCAACATGAGATCAACCAGTTCTACTGGGATTACAAGGTGACGGCGGATTTGATCGAATTGCGGAATCTGGCGCTCATGGGGGAACTGATCATCGAAAGCGCCCTGCAGCGCAAGGAATCGCGCGGTCTCCACTACACACTCGATTATCCGCAACGCGACGACGTGAATTGGAAACGCGACACCGTTTTGCGCAAGGGCTGAACGCAAACCGTCCGCACGGCGTCACGGGAGTTGATGAAGCGGCATCGACGTGAAGTTGACCGACGAAATCCTCCCGGCCAGTTCGCTGGGCAGTGAAACAACGAAATTCTCCGCGTAGAATTTGTTGGTTTCCCACTTCGACACTGGCCAGATGCATTGACCGAGCGGCTGGAATTCAGTTCCGTAGTTATCGACGTAGCCGAGATCGCTCAG
>JBEKUF010000059.1:0-18374 GCA_049515295.1 Verrucomicrobiia bacterium
CTGAATGGCATTCCGGGAAAGGTGTTGGAAGAGGTAGAACTCATGCAGATCATGCTTCCCGTCCTGCGGGCAGATTTCGCCGTTTACGAAACTTACGTGTACTCAACCGAGCCTCCTCTCAACTGCCCGATCTCCACTTTTGGCGGCTTGCAGGATCACCGGGTGAGTCGGGGCGATCTCGAAGCCTGGCGTGATCAAACGAGTGCGTCCTTCTCGTTGCGAATGTTTTCCGGTGACCACTTCTTCTGGAACACAACTCAGCCGCTCCTTCTTCAGGTGCTCTCCCAGGAACTGCGCGGAGGCGGGTGAGTAACCACGCCATGGAAGACGCACCCATCACTACTCCTGTTCCTCCGTGGCGCGCTCCACCAGAAACTTTGGTGTTGGGTGACGATGAGATTCATGTCTGGCGAGCGACCTTGGACCAGACCCCGTCGCAGATTCAGGGCTTCCTCCACAACCTTGCTGCGGATGAACAGGCGAAGGCGGAGCGGTTCTATTTCGAGAGAGACCGCGAACACTTTATTGCCGCTCGTGGAGTGCTTCGGGCCATCCTCGGCGGCTACTTGAATCGAGCGCCCGAAAGCCTGTCCTTTTGCTACAGCTCTCATGGAAAGCCTGCCCTTGCCGGAGAATCTGACGGGGAACCGATCCGCTTTAACGTGTCCCACTCCTACGGAGTCGCCCTGTACGCGATCACTCGTGGACGGGAGGTGGGCATCGATCTTGAGCGCATCCGTTTCGATCTGGCAGTCGCGGAGATCGCCGAGCGGTTTTTCTCACGACGGGAGGTGGCGATGCTCCGGACACTCCCAACCGAGGCGCAGCGTCAGGCGTTCTTTCGCTGTTGGACGCGCAAGGAGGCCTACATCAAGGCCCGGGGCGAAGGACTTTCACTGCCCTTGGACCAGTTTGACGTGTCGCTGGCTCCTGGGGAACCGGCCGCAGTACTCGGTACTCAGCGAGATCCATCCGAAGCCGCCCGTTGGTCTCTCCAGGAACTTACCCTCGCTCCCGGCTATGTCGCCGCTCTTGCCGTGGAAGGACACGGCTGGCGTCTTAGCTGTTGGCAATGGCCGGACCCGAGTCAGCCATCAGTCTGAATGTTGCGGCTCGGTTCTTCGCCGAGCCCATCTTTCGGCGAGCCGTTTGACGACCCAATAGGTGAGCAACGTGATGGGGATAGCGATGATGATCGAGCCAATGAACATGGCGGCATAAACATCCCAACCCTCTTGCAAAATCTCCCACAGACGTGCGTGGTCCAACGTCAGCGGATGCTGCACCGGGAGGATCAACTTCCCCAATCGATATTCCGCCAGCCAGATCAACGGCAACAGCGGAACATAGAGAATCGCCGTCGTCGCCCCGGCGACAGCGGCGATCACGTTCCTCTTCAGCAACCACGCCACCGTGGTTGCCAAAAGTATTGGAGATGGATTCAGCGGCAGGAAACTGGCAAAGATGCCAATGGAGAAGCCGGCCGCGATTTGGTCGGGTTGGGCATCGAGGGGCGACAGCCTTCGCCAAATCTCTCGGATTCGTTGCTTCAGGGCGATTCTGGTCATGGCTCAGAGCGCAGGGACGGCATGCGCCACATCACTGGCGATCTGACCGTCATGCAAGCGAATCAATCGCCGCGCCCGCTCCATGACTTGTGGATCATGGGTGGAATAGACGAACGTTGTGTTGTGAACGCGATTGAGTTGTTCCATCACTTCGAGGAGAGCGGTCGCCGTGACCGAGTCGAGGTTCGCCGTGGGCTCGTCCGCCAGGATCAGCGCCGGCTCGGTGACCATGGCTCGGGCCACCGCCACCCGCTGCTGTTGCCCGCCGGACAACTCTCCGGGACGACGGTGTTCCAAGCTGGCAAGACCGATTTCTGAGAACAGCTTTTGCACTCGTTCTTTGCGGTGCTCCACCGGCACGCCCTGCAGGAGCAAGGTAAATTCAGCGTTCTCCAGGGCGGTCAGGACGGGCAGCAAGTTGTACGCTTGGAACACGAAGCCGAGGCGTTGCAGCCGCAGACGAGCCAGCTCCCCTGAGGATAAGAGTTGAAGGTTCTTCCCTTCCACCAACACCTCTCCAGCATCGGCTCGGTCGAGTCCGCCAATGATGTTCAGCAACGTGGTTTTGCCCGAACCGGACGGGCCGGCAATCGCGAGAAATTCTCCGGGAGCGATCCGTAGACTGATCCCGCGCAGCGCCGGAACCTCGATTGGCCCCGTGCGGTAGGTCTTCTGCACGTCCTTCAGTTCCACCGCCAACTCGGTCATATTGCCCTCCCCATCATGCTAAAACACCTTCAATGCGCCCGGCAGCTCGGTTCGCGCGGCCTTGAGCGCCGGATAAAAGGAGATGACGGTCGCCGTCAGAAACACAATGCCGACGGACGAAGCGATTCGCGTCAGACTCAAGCGCGAGTAGATGATCGGGTCAAAAACGAGAGCGGTAGGTAGGCTGCTGTGGAAGAACCAGCGCAGATCCAACCCGGCGGTGGCGAAATAATGCTGGGCGCACAACCCCAGCACCAGCCCCAGAGCGAGGCTGATTGCGGTGAGCGCCAACGACTCGCCAATGATCATGACGGCAAGCTGCACAGGTTGCAGGCCCAGAGCCGAACAGAGACCGAATTCATAACGGCGCTCGAGTACGCGCATGAGAATCGTGTTAAGTATCCCCAACCCGACCATCGCGAGCACCACGCCGTTCATGACATAATTAAAGGCATCGTCCAGCAAGAAGAGCTGAGCCAGTGTCGGCATGGATTCCCGCCAAGGGAGAATTTCAACCGTAACTCCCGTCAACTGTTTCCGCAAGCCCCGGGCCACCATCATCGAGTCACCCTCCCGTTCCAGAAGGACCGCAACCTGAGTGACCCGGTCGGGCACTCCGAGCAGTGCCTGCGCCTCGGGCAACGGCAACTGGATGACGTGGGCATCGATGGCTTGGATCCCCGTGCGAAAGATCCCGCATACCCGCAGCAGAGTGCTCTGCATGTCGCCTCCATCTGCGTCCGTCGCTTCCGTGTCGGACGGATGTACCGCCTGAGTCATGAGCACGACTTTGTCCCCGATCTTCACCGCGAGCTTGCGGGCCAACTCCACGCCAATGACAACGCCCGATTGTTGGTCGTCATTGAGATAGTTCCCCTCGACGATCCGCTGCGGAATCAGGGATACGGCCCGCTCCTCTTTGGGGATGACCCCCATCATGCTCACGCCACTGGCGTTGGCTGCGGAACTCAGCAGTCCCGAGGCCAGCAGCCGGGGACTCATGCCTCGCAAAACATGCTTCATGGCCTCCGTATGCAAATACTCCCAGGTCGTGGACACAACTTGAGCCGGCAGCAACAGCCCCACAGAGCCAGCATTTTGATACCCCTGTGCCTGGATGACGACGTGCCCAGTGCCGAATCTCACCCCGTTACCAACCATTTGTTCGTGACTGCCATCGAGCAAGCCCAAGGAAATCAGCAGCAAGGTCAGACCCAAACCCAGGGCCAGCGCTGTCAGCAGGGTCCCGCGGGGATTGCGCCAGAGATTGCGCCACCCGATTTTCACAAGCATGAGGACACTCATCATTGCTAGACCTTTCGGAGCGCCTCCGCCGGTCGAAAGCGAGCCGCCCGCAACGCGGGATAGAGTGCCGACACCAGAGCCGTGACGGCCAGCCCCAGAGCGGCCTGAGTGTAGGCTGTGAAATCCTGTCGACCGTACCAGAGGGGACCCACCACGACTCCGGCCAGAGAGACCGCACCGCGATTGCCACCCATGTTCAAACCATGAACCTGCAAATACCAAAGGAGCGGCACCCCAAGTGCTCCTCCCAAAACCAGACTGGCTCCAGCCAGACTTGCCGCCTCCGCCACGATGAGACCAACCACCTGAACCGGACGCATTCCCACCGCCATCAACATGCCGAGCTCGCGCGTGCGCTCGATGATCGCCATGAGCATGGTGTTGACGATGCCCATGACCGCCAACAGGAAAAAGATAAAAAAGAGAATAAAAGTAACACGACGATTGAACTGCACGTAGTCGGACAACTCCGGTGCCAGCTCCCGCCAAGCCCTCACCCGAACCGGAAAAGTTTTACTCAGTTGCACCTCAAGTGCCGCCGCCGTCGTCGTCGCCGTAGTGATGTCATGGAGCTTGATCCCAACCTCATGGATCCTTCCCGGCGGCAGGCGCAACAGCTCCTGCAAAGAAGCGAGAGACATGAGCACCAGACCCCGGTCCATGGCATCAAGCCCCGTGTGAAACATCCCGGCAACGGTGTACAAGTCATTTCCCGTTGAACCATCAGCCGCCGGCGTCAACAGGACGATTTCCGATCCCACCTCGACGCCAATCGTGGTAGCGAGTTTATCTCCCATCACGACACCTTTGGGCATCCGTCCGGTCAGATAGCTCCCTTTTACCATCCGAGTTTGCAGCATAGTAATCTTCTGTTCCTGATCGGGGACGACGCCGAGGAGTTCCACCCCAGCTGATTGATGGGTCGCGCTGACCAAGCCGTAGCCGTACACCCGGGGACTCGCAGCCTGAACCCGGGGGTCAGCGGTGATGGTGGCAAGCATCGCGCCGACATCCGTCCCGTTTCGCCCTCCCAAAGTCTGGTGAATGGGACGATCCGGGTAGTAACTCGGAGCGTGCACCTCAACATCAGAGAGAACAAGGTCCGTGCCGCTCTCGATCATCTGCTGCCTCAGCCCGGCCATCAGGCACGCCACGAACAGCAGCATGGCGTAGCCGAAGCCGATTGCTGCCATGGCGATCAGCGTCCGCCGGGGATTACGCCAGAGATTGCGCCATGCGAGTCGCAGCAGCCGTCCGCTCATTGCTTCAGTTTCTCCAAAGAAAACGTCCCCTCGCGAATCGGCTCGTCGAAGATGATCCTTTCGTAAGTGATCATCGTCTGTTCAACCGCTTGGTCCAAAGGTCGCATCACTCCCTGGGCCAAAACGCCGCCGCTTGCACCTGCCTTCTTACCGTCCTTGTCCATGGATTGCATGACCAGACGCGTCGGAATGAGCCTCCCGCTCACGGTTTTGTACTCGGAAAAGGTCAGTTCCCGCACCAGCTTCCCGTCCTCGTCATAGTACCGCTGCCGGACGGGCATCTGGTCGGCTTGGCGGATCTCCAAAGTAATTTTTCCCCACACCACCACCGCGGCCGGCTTGGGTGTCAGGGTATAATCAGACACCGCGACCCCATCCCGCTGTCCATCAAAGGAGGTCGTAATCACATAGTCGTTGGTGAGGCGACCCTCTTTCACCAGGTCATTGAGGGTGAAGTGACTGCCCATCCACGAGGTCATCATCATCGAAGCCGGCATCTTCACCGTGCGGTTCGCTTTCGGCAGATAGTACCAGATCTTGCTGCCGACTTTCAGGATGGCCGTGCCCGCATCTTCCTGCGGACCGAGAATACGGATGAGGATGTTCGACTCGCCAAGCGACCAGAACTGCATCGAGATCTTCCGTTGCCAGTCTTCCTTGGTGATCTGCATTTCCACCGTGGCAATGCAGGATTGGCTGATAAACAGCCGACCCACTCGATCCACGATCTCCCGCGCCCGTTGATCGTCCGCGCCCTGAGAGATTTGTCCCAAGCTTAGCCACGTCAGCCCCAAGCAGATCGCGGCGCTTCCTCTTCGCCATCGCATAAGCAGACAGGTTAGTCGACCACCTCTATCCTGACTCAGGCCCTTTTGGGGCTCACGAGCAGCAACACGATTCCGCCGACCAGAGCGAGCGCCCCGGCGACTGGCGGGATGAAGTGGCTGTGTGTGGTCTCAATGTGCGCGCCAAGGAAATCGACGGGTTTTCCCGGCGTCTTGAATGTGATGCCCGAGTAGGCGAGCACCACGATGCCCAGTGCGATCAGTATGACTGCAATCGTTTTTGAATTCATTTCGAACCTCCAGGTCTCTTTTCTTCTTTAACCACTTTATTACACGGCTCTGCGACCGCTAATGACGTTAACCAGGACCATGACGATGGCAACTACCAGCAGGAGGTGAATGAACCCTCCCATCGTGTAACTGGTCACCAGTCCCAGCGCCCACAGAACCATTAGTACTACCGCAATTGTCCACAACATATGATTTCCCTTTCCGTTTGGCTTGTTTTCAACTACGGGCTGGTGCGCCATTTACTTCTCGCACCAGCGAGCATCGGTCGAATGTCTACTTGTTACTGGCCGGCCACCTTGGGTTGTTTCAGCACAACCTTGGCGCCATGCGCGGTCTTGGTCACCGCCTTGCGAACCGTCTCCACGGCGGTCGAACCGACCTTGCCAGCCGCTTTCAACGCCCCATCGGCAGCTGCTGACGCGGCGTCCTCGGCGCTGACTCCCAATTCCTTGGCACCCGTGATCGCCCCTTCCACCAGACCGGTGGCAGCGGCCTCAAGGTCGCCACCGACCGCGGCCGTGTCTCGGATCGTGACATGGGCGGTGTGACTGATGGTAGCCATGACTTCCGTGCCGGCCTCTTTGGTGCCGCGCAGTACCCCGACCATAATCCCTTTGGCGGCATGCCCCAGGTCGGCGCCGACCTGCACTGCGCCGCGGACTGCGCCGCTCGCCACGTCGGCAATAACATCGGTCACAGACGTGCCCACCTTGCCGGTATCTTTGATCGTTGTGGCGAGTATGTGGGTAATGGTATCCACCGTCACTTGGACGATGTCACCCGTCCCCTTGATCGCAGCAACAATCCCGTTTCTTGCCGTCTCCATTATCCCTGAGTGTTCTGTCTTCACATTCTGCTCTCCTTTCGGATTACCAAGGCTCGTTGCCGGCTGGCGCACGGGTGCACCAGCTGGCAGCGATCCTGTGGTTGAGTTACTCTTTCTTGGCCTCCTCGATCGTCATGTTGTTGACCACGCTCTTCACACCGTGAACGTCCTCGACGACTTTGGTGGCCAGGTCCTTTTCGGCGGCGTTCCGGGCTTGGCCAGCCAGCGTGACCACGCCATCGGTTGTCTCAACCTTGGTCCGGAGGACGCCGGTCGAGCGATGCGACAACAACGTCATCTTCACTTGGGCGGTAACGGAAGCGTCATCGATTTTCTCGCCCATCGTTTCGCCCGGTTTTTCCGGGTTGGCGGCCACCGTCATCTCGTTATTCACGCCCTTGACGCCGTCGACGTCTTTGGCGAATTCAGTGGTCAGGTCCTTTTGGGCCTGGCTTGCGGCTTCGCCTTTCAGCGTCACGACGCCCTCTTTCACGGTGACCTCCGTTTTGTGGGCGTTCACGTTACGATGGAACACCAGCGCGGTTTTCACTTTCATGCTGACCCACGTATCGGAATTCTCAGTGGGACGATCCCCTTTGATCTCGATACGATTGTCCACGCTCGTGACCCCGGGCAACGCTTCCGCCGTGTCCTGGGCCATCGGTTTGTGGGTTTCGTTATACACGTCGCCTGACAAGGTGACGGCTCCATCCTTGGAGCTGATCTGGATGTGTTCGTCCTTCAGATACGTCTTATAAACGTAACTCTTCTTGAACGAGGATTCGATGCGGCTATCCGTCTCGGACGCGCGCAATGGCGTGCTGCCGCCTACCAGGGCGGCCACAGCCACGACCAGCGCTAATGGATACATTACCTTCATTCTGGCTCCTTCCTTCTGTTGCTACGTTTGGGGTTTTGTCATTGGTTTACCGTAGGCGATGGGTTGGCCCTTCGCCATGGGGCAGAACCCTACCCCCCAATACTCACTGCAGCGACAAGTCCACCCGACTTTGGCCCTGGTAGGATGGATCGACGGGTTTGGGCGCAATGATGAACATCCGTTCGGCGCCAACCTGGCCGCTTTGCAACAGGTACTTTTGCACCCTGTCCGCCCGCGCTTGCATCAAAGCGCGGAAATCGTCTGGCGTGACTTCGATCGTTTCAACGATTCTCGCTTCCGCGTCGGCGAGTGTGAGATCGGCGAAGGTCTTTGCAAGTTGGGGTGGAGACCGCAACAACTGGTTCGCCTCTCCGCCAGACGGTTTGCGCGGCCCAAAATTCTGTTTAGGCCCCGTCGAGGAGGGAGGCGTGGCAGTGACGACCGGCTTTGTGCCGACAACCTCAAGATAGGTCATGTGAACCAGGCGCTCGTAATCTGGTGCCTCGATCTGGAATGCGTCAGCGGAGCCGGTCATTTTTCCCGCGGCAGTGAGTTCCTCAATCCGCCGGGCCTTGAGTTGCTGGTGGAGTTTGATGGTGGCCAGGGCGATGCGGTCGATCGTGGTGTCGGCGGAGCCGGTGATTTCGAGTTCGACCGCAGGACGCGCGAAGAGCGCTTTCGCAAGCGTGTCCAGCTTCTTGGTCTCCCCGGCCGCGAAGTCGGAGCGGCCCGGGTCAAAAGTAACGAAGCTCAGTTCCTCGCCGCTGCCAACCAGCGAGCCGAGCAGCGCGAACGGATTACTCACGGCCTTTGCAATGAGGTTCATGAACATCTGCGTGATGACCGGGCCAAGTTTGAATTGGGGATCGTCCAGATTTCCGTTCACGAGCACATTGAACGCGAGGACGCCGTCGCGATCCTGCAGCAACGCGATGGCGAGTTTGATGCGGAGTTGCGTGGCGTCGGGACTGTCGTTCTTCGCACCCAGCTTCAATTGGCGGGCACTGAATTTGTTTTCCGCCTTCAGCACGCCCTGGTTCAGTGTGTAATGCGCCTCAAGCGAGAGTTGGCCCTGATGGATTGGGTAGCCGACGAATTTCGCGGCATATGGCGATCCCGGCTCCATTTCCCCGTTCTTCAATGAAAGGATGAGATCGATTTTCAGATCGTCGGCCAGCGGGTTCATCGTGCCCGAAACGGTGAACGTCGAGTGGTCGTCCACCTTTCCGTGCAAGTCGACTCTCATGGTCCCGGACGCGGCGGAGGACAACCCCGTGACGGTGCCGGAGACTTCCTGAAGTTCGGAAACGACATGAGGCTCGATCGATCGGTCGGCAAAACCAAACGAGCAGTTGTCAAAGGACACCGTGCCGACCTCAAAGGGGAAGAGCTTGTTGAGTTGGAGTTTCACGATCAGCTCCTGTAGTTGCTCGGCATTGTTGACCATGCCCTTCCAGTTGGAGCTCTTGTCAGGAAGGATGACCATATTGCCCCGCAGGCCAACAACGTGGACAGCCGCGACGTTGAGACTGTGGGGCAGATACCGCAGGTCAATGCCGCTGAGGGTGAGCGAATCCAGCTTGAGAAGTTCCTTGCGCGCCGCCGAGTCCACAGAGGTGAAGTTGGCGACGACGAACTGCCCCGTGAACTGCACGAGTGGAACTCCATGTCCGGCCGCCGTATACAGTACGCGCCCGTTCGCAGTGAGGGCACCATCGGTGACTTCCAGATTCCAGACTTCCTCGACGTACGGCTGGATGGCCCGCAGATCCAGATTCGTCACCTGGACTTGAACGTCCGCCGAGCGCGCGAATGGAGATACGGTGCCCCGCAACGCAACTGTCCCGGACTCGTTGCAAACAAAGGATATCATCGTCGGAACGGGCGCATTGGTCTGATTCGAAAGCCCGGCCATTTTGAGACCGATCCGGCTGAGTTTCAGGAGAAACTTCCGGTTCAAATCGTGAAACATAAGCGCGCCGTCCTCGAGGCTGAGTCGCTCGACCACGAAGCGCGGCAACTCGTGCGACTCGATCTTCGTTTTGGATTCGGGCGGCAATGCGCCTAACAGATTGGAGAAATTGAACTCTCCGTCCTGCTGGAAGATGACGCTCCCAAACGGTTTCTTGAGCCTGATCTCCTTGAACACAAAGACGCGCTTGAAGATCGAGATGAGTCGGAGTTTCACATACAACTCATCGAACGAGTAGAACACGTCGCCGGTCGTCTCCTTCAGCGTGAATCCGCGGATTGTCAGTGCCAGGGTAAAGGGGTTCAGTTTGACCTGCCGCACAGTGACCGCGCGCTGGGTGAGCGCGGGCAGCCGCTTCAGCATCTGCGATTTGATGATCGCGGGCAGAAGAAAAAAGCCTGCCAGCGTGTAGACGATCAGGGCAATCCCGATGCCCAGCGTCCACCTGGCCCGCCACGAACGATTCGACATTGACGATGGCCACTTCATGACTCAATCCGGGCATGTACCCGAGATGTTCCTCCAGCATTCTGAGATAGGTTACGCGGTGGGCTGGACATTCGCCATGGGGTGTAACCCTACCGGTGATTGGCGGATGGGTTGGGTTTTGACCCATAGACGGCTTGAAGTAATCGTCAGAGAGTAACAGTGGATTTATGGCGCAAGAATTCGCACAAGTATTATGAAACGAAGATTGGCGAGATTGTCCCGACGATATGTGGCGGCCTTGAGTAAATATCTGAAGGAACGGCCCCGGGCCAGCCTGCAACCGGCGCAGTGTCTGGGATGCCGGGCCATGGCCCTCGGGCTGGAGACGTTGGACGTGGCCAGGATTCACGAGCGAGCACTCGCCTCATTGGAAGCTTCCAGCAGCCGAGATGGGATTATCAAACGAGCGGAACTCTTTTTTGCCGAGGCCATCACCCCGATCGAGAAAACTCATCGCGCTGCGCTCAAGGCCAACGTTCACTTGAATCAACTGGCCGAGACGCTCGGCCGGCGTACGGTGGAACTGGCTGCCTCCGGCCGTCACCTGAAACGGGGAATCGTCCAGCGCAAGGCCGCGGAGGAAGCCCTTGAGAAAAGCGGAAAACATCGTGCGAATCTATTGGAGCAGTCGCGCCTCATGCAGGAGCATTTACGGCATCTGACCCATCAGATTCTGTTGGCGCAGGAGGACAAGCGAACGCAGATGAGCCACCAGTTGCATGACGACATCGGCCAGACGTTATTGGGAATCAATGTCCGACTGTTGACATTGGAAAAGGAAGCGACGGTCAATGCCAAGGGCCTCAAAAAAGAAATTGCCTGCACGCAACGCCTTGTGGAAAAATCAAAGAAAACCCTGAGTCGGTTCGCTGATGAGCTCGGCAAACACCATGACACGTAAGGTCACCGGATTATCGCGGCGCTATCAGGCGGCGTTGCGAAAACACCTACAGCAAGGCACACGGGCAAGCCACGAGCTGGCACAGAGGTTGGGCCGGCAGGCCATGGCCGCCGGGCTGGAGACGTTGGACGTGGCCAGGATTCACGAGCGTGCGTTGATTACCCTCGTGTTGCCGGGCTACTCCGCCAGAACGCGGGACGCGATGGTCCGGCGAGCGGGAAAGTTTTTTGCCGAGGCCATCACTCCAATCGAGGAGACTCATCGCGCTATGCGGGAGGCCACCGTCCGCTTGAATCAGATGATCGAGGTGTCGAACCGGCGTGGCGCAGATTTGGCCGACTCGAACCGGCAGTTGAAACAGGAAATCGCCCAGCGCAAGTCCGTGGAGGAATCCCTCCGGAACAGCGAGCGACACTACAGTCAGTTATTAGAGCAGTCACACCTTCAGCACGGACAACTGCGGCAATTGTCCCGCCAGCTTCTGTTGGCACAGGAGGAAGAACGCAAACGTATCAGCCGCGAGCTGCATGATGAAATTGCCCAGACTTTGACCGGCATCAATGTACGGCTGGCGGCCTTAAAAAACGAGGCTTTGCACAACACGAAGGGCCTCCAGAATAAAATCGCCAGTACGCAACGGATGGTCGAGAAATCGGTGGATATCGTCCATCGGTTCGCGCGGGATTTGCGCCCGGCCGTATTGGACGACCTGGGGGTGATTTTCGCCCTCCATGCGTTTATGAAAGGATTTACGAAACAAACGGGCATTCACATTCATTTCACGACCTTTACTTCCGGCAGGATTGAACGATTGACCACCGTCACGCGCACGGTCCTCTATCGCGTCGCGCAGGAAGCGCTGACCAATGTCGGCCGCCATGCGGACGCCAGCCGGGTGGACGTGCGCATCCAGAAACTTCCGCGCGCCGTTGGCCTGACCATTCAGGACAACGGCAGGTCCTTTCAGGTGGAACGGGTGTTGCACGCCAAACGGAACAAACGATTGGGATTGCTCGGTATGCGCGAACGCGTGGAGATGGTCGGTGGTAGTCTACGCATCGAATCCGCACCGGGCCAAGGCACGACCATCCACGCGGAGATCCCATTCACCAACGACAACGGGGTTTAGTATTTATGAAACGCATCACTGTCCTGTTGGCGGAAGATCACATGGTTGTCCGCGAGGGGCTTCGGAAGTTGTTGGAGGCCGAGGACGATCTCGAGGTTGTCGGCGAAGCGCAGACTGGCCGGCAAGCGGTGGAATTGACCAGGAAGCTTTGTCCGTCGGTGGTCGTGATGGACATTGCGATGCCGCTGCTCAATGGGTTGGAAGCCACGCGGCAAATTCGCAAATCCATTCCCGGCACCAAGGTGCTCATTCTCTCCGCTCACAACGATGACGCGTACGTCGAGCGAGCGATCGCGTCCGGCGCGTCGGGGTTTCTGCTCAAGCAAACCTCCGCGCACGATCTGTCCTGGGCGATACGGACAGTGCATAAAGGAAAGACGTTCTTCAGTCCGTGCATTGCCAGGCGCCTGCAGGATCAGAAGATCCCCGCGGGAGGCGGAGCGCTACGGAAGAAAGTGGCGCGCCTGAGTTCGCGCGAAGTGGAGGTGCTGCAGCTGATTGCCGAAGGCAAGGCCAACAAAGAGACCGCGGCAGAACTCGGCATCAGCATCAAGACGGTCGAAAAACATCGGCAGAATCTCATGGCCAAGCTCGACATCCACGAGATCTCCGGTCTCACCCGCTATGCCATCGCTGCGGGAATCATCGAGAGCAGCGTTCAGTTGACCATCCGCTAGGTACTGATCCTGCTGGCTCTCCGACGCGATCTTGTGGGGTTTGGATCGCCCAAGTCTCCCATGGGGTAAACACCCCATAGCAGACACAAGGTCTTATCACCGAGTATGATGTTGTGAACAGCAACCCGGCAAGATGGACAAGCTGAATGTCAATCCCACTACAGATCGCTCTATTTCTTGCATCCGCTGCCATTGTGATCTTCGTCGCGGTCTGCATTCCGGCAATGCTTCAACTGCGCGAGCATGCCGCACGGATGACACGGACGCTGGCGGAACTCAAAGCCGAGGTTTCACTGCTGCTCCAAGACAGCCGCAGGTTGTTGCACAACGTCAACGAACTCTCTACGCGCGCCCACCAGCAGTGCGACGACGTCGAGCGCGTGATCCAAACCGTGCGCGGTTGGACCGAGCGAGTGGATCGCGTCGTCGAAGAAGTCGGCTCGGTTCTGGAGCCTCCCGTCCTGACGGCCGCGCGCAACGCACTGATTGTTCGCAAGGGGATCGCAAAGTTCTTTAAGGTGTTCTTGAATCGAAACCACTATCACCAGTCACAGGAAGCAGAGGAACAACATGTCGGACAAGAATGAATCAAGCCGCGTGGGCGGTTATCTCATCGCATTTGCCATCGGCGCGCTCATCGGTACAGGGGTTGCCCTGCTGTACGCGCCGCGTTCGGGCAAGGAAACCCGGGATCTGCTCGCCAAGAAAGGCCGCGATCTCAAAGGCCGGGCGTCAGATGCTCTGGAGGACGCCAAGGACTTCGTCCAAGGCAAGAAAGCGGAACTGGCCGCTGCCGTCGAAGCCGGCAAGGACGCGATGCGCGAAGAGCGGGCCAAACACCAGAAGGCCGCGTAGCCACCCGGAAATTTACTAGCGCCGCTGGTGCCGACTACAGGGCGTTCCCCACGCCATCTCCTCACCACATTGGCGCCGGCGCACGAGTAACAACAAGGGGGTCGGTCCGAAAGCGGATCGGCCTCTTTCTCGTTTTCGTCGCGAAGCAAAGGGATCCGGCTCGCGCCATCGCCGCGCTCCGGGATCGCCGGGATTCCTGAACTTCCCGGTGGGGCGAACACCCCATAGCGCCCGCAGGGCTTCCCACCTATCGTCACGGCATGAAAGCCACTCACAAGAAGAAGGCACTGACCTTTGGCAACCTTATCGAGACCGTATACGGCGTCTGTGGGAATCGCAGGGCTAGAGGAATCATCCGGCTCGCCATTGATGCCCATGTCGTTGTGTTTCGAAAACAACAAAGTACTTTTGGTTTTAGTGGAAGAAAGCAGTTCGTATGAAGACGGTCGTGAGACTCGCCATCTTGGTGATGGGAATCTCTATCACCCACCGGCGCAACATTCAACTTCTTCGGGCAGGAACCGTCGCAGACCGCCACACTCTACGTTTATAGTGGCACTCTCCGCTCAATCGATTTGCAGGCTCGTAAGATCATTGTGGATGATTCGGCGGTTTCCCAAAACCTTGCGGTGCCAACGGACGCGGAGATCATTCTAAAGGGTGAGCCCGCTGGACCCAAGGGCAAACTCAGCGATCTGATGGTGGGCGATGGCGTCCAGGTGAAGTACACAGTGGACGACGGCGTGAACGTCGCGCATCAGATCTCGCCCCTCGACGTGAAGCATCCTTGATTAGACCAGTTCCGCGAACCAATGAAAACATAGAAACGTCATGGGATGCGGAATTGTAATCGCTTACCGGATCGGACCCGTGGCCGCCACGGCGACTCGATCAGCAGACACGAGCGCGCCTCCTCTCCTCAAGCCCGAAGCCAATATGGGGTAAATACCCCATGGCACGTGGATGACGTGCCGCATAAACTCCGAGCTTGGAGAAACTCATAACGAGAAACAGTCATCGGTCACGCTAACAGAAAGCGTATGCCGCTTGCTTAAAAATGGGAGGCAACGAAATGAGCATTGGAGCCATCCCCCGTTCCGAGTTTGATCGGTTGCTGCCTCAAAATCCCGCCATAGAGAGCTTGGTGGGGGAAGAGATCGAATGGTTTTCCAACCGGTCGGGAAACTTGCTCGGTGCTGTTGCCAAAGGCGAAGGCGTGGCGGGCTGGAACTATGCCATTTTGAAATGGGATCAGAAAGGTGTCCTCCACGTTCGCAAGGTGATGAACAACTTTTTCAGCCTAAAGGCGGCCAGAGTTGATTTGTTGCTGTCAATGGCAGAAATCGAATCTGCCAACCGAATCGCGGCAGATTTTTGGCTGCCATCCATGCCAGCGGAATTATTTGCATCGACTCCTGATCGACGACGGGGTCAACAATCGAAGGCGTCTTCCAGATTTGGAAATATATCGGGTTAGATAACGGGAGTGCAGTGGAAAGAGACTGAGCCATGGATGCAACAGACAGACGACGAGATCATCTCCAAAGCCTTGGAGGACTCAGGTGGGCGGCCATTCTGTTGGCTACGCTCGGCATTGGCTGGCTTGTTTGCGAAACGATCACGGCCAGTGTCGCAATGCTCCGCTGATTAGCGGTTCTGATTTCGGGCGTCAATCCGGCTCATGCTCTTCGCATAATCCCGCCTGATCGCCTTGACCCGAAATTGCCAAGCCCCGGATGGGGCAAATACCCCATAGCACCTGCGCATATGCACGGTTATGTTCGCATCATGAGCACAAGGACCAACAACGAAAGGAAGAGCATGAACAAGAACAATTCCGTCGTGGCGATTTACAAGTCGCACGCCGAAGCCGATGCGGCCGTCAAGGAACTGCAGCAGTCCGGTTTTGATATGAAGAAGCTGTCGATCGTCGGACGCGACTATCACACGGATGAACGCGTCGTCGGCTACTATAATACCGGCGACCGCATGAAATACTGGGGAAAACTGGGGGCGTTCTGGGGCGGGTTTTGGGGCTTGTTGTTCGGCGCCGGATTCTTTTGGATTCCGGGGCTGGGACAGGTTCTGGCAGCCGGGCCAATAGTCAGTTGGATCGTCGGGGCGCTGGAAGGCGCTGTCGTAGTGGGCGGCCTGAGCGCGCTGGGAGCCGGCTTGTACGGACTCGGGATTCCGAAGGACAGTATCGTGCGGTATGAGACAGCGATCAAGACCGGCAAATATGTTCTGGTCGCCCATGGTTCCCCGGAGGAAACGGTTCGAGCCCAAGAGGTCATTAGCCGCACCAACCCGGAACTAGTGGAACACCATCAGCCCGAACGCAGCCTCCCCAAAGAGAGCCTCGTGGGAGCAACCGCAGGCCGATAACACCACGTGGCAGGGGTTTCAGTGGGGTCACGCTCTGAAGGGTGTGACCCCAATGCCATTGCGTCGCGGAAAGCCCAGACCATTGTCAGCGACGCTTTGGAGGCGGCACAACAGAAACTAGGGATTCCGTCCGAGCCACAACTGAAGGAGAAACCATGAGCAAACAAACACGTGTCAGCCACCCAATCTACAGCCTCCTGCCCACGGAAATCGAGGGATTCGATTCCTTGGCGGAGCTAGCCTTGGATCTGCGCTGGTCGTGGAATCATGGCGCCGACGAAGTGTGGCGGCAGCTTGATCCCGCGCTTTGGGAGTTCACTCAAAACCCTTGGGTTGTCCTACAGACTGTCGCAAAGGACAAACTCCAGCACGTGCTGGCCGATCCTGCCTTCCGTAAGAATGTTGATGACCTGCTGCGAGCCAGGCATCACGCGGCGGAGACGCCCGCGTGGTTTCAGCAACATCATCCGCAGGCTCCCCTGACCTGCGTCGCGTATTTCAGCATGGAATTCATGTTGAGTGAAGCGCTGCCCATTTACTCCGGCGGGTTGGGCAACGTGGCCGGGGATCAGCTCAAAGCCGCCAGCGACCTGGGAGTGCCGGTGGTCGGCGTGGGGCTGCTCTATCAGCAAGGCTACTTTCGCCAGGTGATTGACAAGGACGGAGCGCAACAGGCTCTTTACCCGTACAACGATCCCGGACAGTTGCCGATCGCGCCGGTGCGCCAAGCGAACGGCGAGTGGTTACGGTTCGAGATCGCGCTGCCCGGTTACTCGGTCTGGCTGCGCGCCTGGCAGGTTCAGGTCGGCAGAGTGAAGCTTTATCTGCTGGACAGCAATGACGCCGCGAACTTTCCGGCGCATCGCGGGATCACTAGCGAGTTGTATGGCGGCGGCCCGGAGCTGCGCCTCAAACAAGAGCTACTTCTCGGGATCGGCGGCTGGCGGCTGCTCAGTGCGCTGGGCATCAAGCCAGAGGTTTGTCACTTGAATGAAGGCCATGCGGCCTTTGCTGTTTTGGAGCGTGCCCGCGGTTTCATGCAAGAGAATGCGCAGCCCTTTGAAGTCGCGCTGGCCGCCACGCGGGCCGGAAATCTCTTCACCACCCATACGGCGGTGGCTGCTGGCTTTGACCGTTTCACTCCGGCTCTCATCGACCAATACCTTGGCCGGTATGCGCAGGAGAAGCTCGGCATTTCGATTCGCGATTTGCTGGCCCTCGGCCGTCAGGATCCGGACAACGCATCGGAGAGTTTCAATATGGCCTATCTTGCAGTCCGGGGGAGCGGGGCGGTCAATGGCGTGAGCCGTTTGCATGGGCAGGTTAGTCGCCACTTGTTTTCGCCTCTCTTTCCACACTGGCCGGAGGACGAGGTCCCCATCGGTCACGTCACCAATGGAGTTCATCACCCGACCTGGGACTCGGCGGCCGCGGACGATCTTTGGACGAAGGCCTGTGGCAAAAACCGCTGGCTGGGGACGACGGAAACCTTGGAGCAGGACATTCGCCGCGTCTCCGACGAGAGCCTTTGGCAATTTCGCACCGCTTCCAGCAAGTCCTTGGTTGAATACGCTCGCCAGCGCCTGGCGCGGCACTACACCGCCGCCGGCGCATCGCCCGAGGCGGTCGAGGAGGTGAGGCATCTCTTTGATCCCAACGCGTTGACACTGGGTTTTGCCCGACGCTTCGCGACCTACAAGAGACCGAACCTGCTGCTGCATGACCCGGAGCGACTGCTGCGTTTGTTATCCAATCCTCAGCGGCCGGTGCAACTCATCCTCGCGGGCAAGGCCCATCCCGCGGATGCGGCGGGACAGGCTCTGATCCAGAAATGGATACAATTCATTCGCCAGCCCGAAGTCCGTCCTCATGCGATCTTTCTCAGTGATTACGATATGCATTTGACCGAGCGCCTGGTGCAGGGGGTGGATGTTTGGGTCAACACACCACGGCGGCCTTGGGAAGCGTGTGGAACGAGCGGCATGAAGGTGCTCGTCAACGGAGGAATCAACCTCTCGGAATTGGATGGCTGGTGGGCCGAAGCCTATGCGCCTGAGGTGGGGTGGGCGTTGGGTGATGGTCAGGAACATGGCGCCGATGCCGCTTGGGATGCAGCCGAAGCCGAAGCGCTTTATGAACGGCTCGAACGCGAGGTGGTCCCCGAGTTCTATACCCGCAACGAGAAAGGCATTCCCACCGCCTGGGTCGCGCGGATGCGTGAAAGCATGGCACATCTGACACCGCACTTTTCCGCCGACCGCGCGGTGCGTGAATACACAGAGCAACACTATCTCCCGGCAGCTACTGCCTACCTTTCGCGTGTTGCGAACAAAGGTGCCGT
>JBEKUF010000060.1:0-18175 GCA_049515295.1 Verrucomicrobiia bacterium
CAAAGGTGACAAGCGGCGTTGTCGTGCTGGGCGGCGTCGAATCGCAGGCAGGGACGCCTGCGCCACCGGGCAAAGTGTCGCTGATCTGTTACGTGACGGCGGATTTGGTGAAGCAGGGCAAGCACGCCGGCAAGATCGTTGGCGCACTGGCCAAGATTTGCGGCGGCGGCGGTGGCGGCAAGCCCGATCTGGCCCAAGCGGGCGGCAAACAGCCCGAGAAGCTGGCCGAGGCGTTGGCGACCGCCTCGAAAATCATCGGTTCCTGACGCGCTTGCTCCGGCGGGCGCGTCACCTTATCATCCGCTTTCATGCTCGACATCAAACTCATTCGGGAGAAACCGGATTTCGTGCGCGAACGGCTGGCCACGCGCGGGGGTGGCGACGAGGCGCGCATTGGCGAAATTGCCGCGCTGGATGAGCAGCGGCGCAAGCTTGTGGCGGAAGGCGACGCCCTCAAGGCCGAGCGCAACAAGGTCAGCAAGGAGATTGGCGCGCTGAAGTCGAAAGGGAAGGATGCGAGCGCGCAGATGACGGCGATGAAGCGGGTGGGCGAGCGGATTGGCGCGATCGACGCCGAGGTGACGGGTGTTGACGCGAAATTGCACGAGATCCTGCTGATGGTTCCGAACCTGCCGCACGAGAGCGTCGTGGTGGGCAAGGATTCCGCGGACAACCCCGAGGTGCGGCGGTGGGGCGAAGCGCCGAAATTCGCGTTTCCGGCGCAAGCGCACTGGGACATCGGGGAACGACTTGGCATTTTGGATTTGGCGCGGGCGGCGAAAATCTCCGGCAGCGGATTCATTCTCTACAAAGGCGCGGGCGCACGGCTGGAGCGGGCATTGATCAACTGGATGCTCGATTTGCACACGCGCGAGCACGGGTTTACGGAAGTGTCCCCGCCGTTTCTCATCAACCGCAACGCCATGATCGGCACGGGACAATTGCCGAAATTTGAAGAGGACATGTATCGGTTGCGGGACGAGGACATGTATCTGGCGCCGACCGCCGAGGTGCCGGTGGCGAACATCCATCGCGAGGAAATCCTGCGCGAAGACCAGCTGCCGATTTATTACTGCGCGTACACGCCGTGTTTCCGTCGGGAAGCGGGTGCGGCGGGCAAGCAGACGCGCGGGATGATTCGCGTGCATCAGTTCGACAAGGTCGAAATGATCAAGTTCGTGAAACCGGAGACGAGCTACGACGAACTCGAGAAGATGACGGCCAACGCCGAGCGGGTGCTGCAATTGCTCGGATTGCATTACCGTGTGGTGATGCTGTGCACGGGCGATGTGGGGTTCGCCAGCGCGAAGACGTATGATCTCGAGGTGTGGGCGCCGGGCCAGAACGCGTATCTCGAAGTATCGAGCTGCTCGAACTGCGAGGATTTCCAGGCGCGTCGGGCCAACATCCGGTTCAAGGGCGGGGACGGCAAGAATCGATTCGTGCATATTCTCAACGGCAGCGGCACGGCGCTGGCGCGGTTGTACGTCGCGGTTTTGGAGACGTATCAGCAAGCCGATGGCAGCGTAAAGATCCCGGAGGTTTTGATTCCGTACATGGGCGGATTGAAAGAGATACACGCCGCTTAGGCTGTCATTCTGAGCGAAGCGAAGAATCTCTGACTCCAAGGCGCCCGCAAACGACAGAGACCCTTCGCTGCGCTCAGGGTGACACAGGAAGTTGTTATGCTATCCAAAGTTCAGGCCACGCTGGCGAAAATGCTCGAGCCGGGCGAGGCGCTCCTCGTGGGTGTGTCCGGCGGAGCGGATTCCGTGGCACTTCTGGACGCACTCGTCAAATCCGGCTGGCGGCCGCACGTGTGCCACTTGAACCATCAATTACGTGGGCCGGCGAGCGACGCGGATGCGGAATTCGTGCGCGACCTGGCCACGCGCTACGGATTGACGAATACGATTGAGTGGCAAAAAGTGGCCGGCGATGAAGACGGCGCCCGTCGCGCGCGCCATGAGTTCTTCGCCAAGGTCGCCGCGCAGACGGGCATCCGGAAGCTGGCCCTGGCGCATACGGCGGACGATCAGGTGGAGACGTTCCTGCTGAGACTGTTGCGTGGCGCAGGTGTGCCGGGACTGATTGGCATCTGGCCGGAGCGGCAGCTGGGCACACTACGGGTGATCCGGCCGATGTTGAAGGTGCGGAGGGTCGAAGTGCTCGAGTACCTGAGTGCCCAAGGGCTGAAGTATCGGGAGGATGCGTCCAATACCGACACACGGTTTACGCGTAATCGCATCCGGCACGAGCTGTTGCCGATGCTGGAACGCGATTTCAATCCCGCAGTCCGCGAGGTGCTGCTTCATACTGCGGAAATTTTACGCGACGAGGATTTCTATCTCCTGCATCACGTCGCCCAACGGTTTTACATGACGGTTTGCCAGAACGACGCAGTGAACGTGAAGGCGCTGGCGAACTGTCCGGTGGCCATCCAGCGTCGGGTGCTGCGCTTCTGGCTTGGGGGCGACGCTGAGAGCGCGCCGAGTTTCACCTTCGATCAAATCGAGGCGGTTCGTCATGCAGCACTGGGGGATTCGCCAGGCGCGGCGGTCGATCTGCCGTACGAACTGGTGGCGTACCGTGAATACGAGTGGCTGCGGAAAGCCCAACGCAGCGAACTGGAACCTATCCGTGGTCGATGGCCGTTGAGCCTGGAGGGGGAGACAACGATCGGCGAGCTTGGCGTGAAGTTTGTGATTGGCGAAGAAGGCGAGCGATTCGATGCCGACGCTCTGGGGGGCAGTTTGTTCGTTCGCACGTGGGAGAACGGCGACCGGTTCCAACCGCTGGGAATGAGTGGTGAGAAGAAGCTGCACGATTTCTTCGTGGACGAGAAGGTACCCCGACGTCAGCGCGGTCGTGTACCGCTGGTGTGCGCGGCGGACGGGCGCATTGCCTGGGTTGTCGGGCATCGAATTGCCGAGCCGTTCAAGGTGACGGAGCGGACGCGGCGCGTTGTCCAGCTGCATGCCTTGGAGGTGAAGTAATCAACGTACCGGCGCGAAATCGACCGGAATAAAGCGCCCTACCATCCTCGCCATCTCGTCGTGGCCACGTTGTGTGAGGTGAAAACCATCCAAGGTCGCATCCTTTCCGGCGAGTACGTCGGAGAAGAATCTGCGCGGGATCAGAATTACGCCGAAGCGATGAGCTAATCGGCGTTGGACAGACCCGTACTGGCTTCTGAACGGCGGAAGCGGGATCTCCATCATGACCACGACTCGGCCGGAATGGCAAACACATCGCAACAGGGTCTCGAGCGACTGTTCAAACTCCACAATTGACGTTTCGTGCAATACATCGTTGCCGCCGATCTCGATGAACACCATGTGGGAATCGGTGCCAATTCGTGTCAGGCGTTGGAGTGACGATCCGACCGTTGCACCGGCCTGCGACAGGTCGACCACCTTGAGTCGGTGCTGACACTGAATGAGTTCCGGCCAGCAGATAATGTCCCGATTGCCGATACCGGCTGAGATCGAATCACCGATCACGTAGATGGTGTCATCAGGATGTGTTGGCAAACGGGGCGAAAGGTAGTACGGCAATTGCCACGCGATAGCGGCACCGGTGATGAGGCTCGCCGCGACGGAAATCCACCGTTGATGGACGGCGACTGCCGCGGAGACGAGGATGATCCATGTCACGTAAAACCATGTCGGAAGTGGTGTTGACGAGAGTGTGACGAGCAGTGCGCCACAGATGCCCGCAACGACAGCGATAATGCGTGTCAGTCGGCCCGTACGAAGCGCGTATAGGCAAATTGCCAGCAGGATAAGAACTGCTCCGGAAAAGAACGCCCTTCCACTTGCGAAGTGGTTAACCAAGGGAGTCATGGTGCGAGTGTAACTCAGTTAAGTCGTCAGGCAAGCGCCGGGGACGTACCGGGAGGATTTTTCCCGCATGGTTACGATTCGAGGTTGACAAGCATTGGCACGGGGGGTTGTAATCCAGCGAATTCATGGAATCCAAAGCGAAAGGCGCGCCGCAACGGGTGCGCGTCGAACTGGGTGAGCGCAGTTATGACATTCTGATTGGCTGCGGTTTGCTGTCGCAAGCGGCGGAATATCTGGTTCCTCTCAAGTTGGGCACGCGAGGCGTGGTGATCACGGACACCAACGTCGAGCGGCGGTACGCGGGCCGGTTGCGTGAGGCGCTCGGCAAGCGCGGGATCACCGTGGAGGTGCTCAGCGTGCCGGCGGGTGAAGCGTCAAAGTCGCTGCGGCAAGCGGATCGACTTTTCGAGAAACTCCCATCGCTGGGGTTGGACCGTCAATCGTTCGTCATCGCCCTTGGGGGCGGTGTGGTGGGGGATTTGGCGGGGTTTGTGGCGGCGACCTATCTGCGCGGGATAGCCCTGGTGCAGGTGCCGACGAGTCTGCTCGCGCAAGTGGACAGCTCGGTGGGCGGCAAAGTGGGCGTGAACCTGCCGCAGGGGAAGAACCTTGTCGGCGCGTTTTATCAGCCCAGGCTCGTCCTGGCGGACACGGACACCCTGTCGACGTTACCCGAGCGAGAATTGCGGTCCGGTTTCGCCGAAGTGATCAAGCACGGGGTGATTCGCGACGCAGAGTTTTTTGGGTGGCTGGAACGGGACTACAAGAAGGTGCTGGCGCTCGACCCGGGGGCGGTGGCCCGCGCGGTACGGCGTTGCTGCGAGATCAAGGCGGAAGTGGTCAGCGCGGACGAGCGTGAATCGGGGCTGCGGGCGATTTTGAATTTTGGTCACACACTCGGTCACGCGATGGAAGCACTATCAGAATACGTGGGGGTGCTGCACGGGGAAGGGGTCTCGATGGGGATGTGCTGCGGCGTGCGGCTCTCGATGAAACGCGCCGGGCTGAGCGAAGTGGAAGCGACGCGAGTACGCGATCTGATCGGCGCCAGTGGTTTGCCGACGCGGCTGGGGACCAAGTTCAAGCTGGAAGAATTGCTGGCGGTGGCGCGGCTCGACAAGAAGGCGCGGAACGGCAAGCTGCGGTTTGTGCTGCTGAAGCATTTGGGCGACGCGGTGGTCTCGGACGCGGTCACAGATGCGGACTTTGTGGAGGTCGTGAATGTCTGCCGTTGACGAAGGGATTGTCCGCGAATTCTTCGAATTGCACGGGTTCCTCGTCTGCCAGCGCCGCAAGTACATTGTGCAGGCCCGGCAGAAAAGCGCCGATGAGGAAGTGGATTTGATCGTGCTGAACCCGCGGGCGGCAGCGGGGGCGATGCCGGCGGAATTCGAAATCACCTCGAAGACGCTTTCGCAAGTGTCGCGGGCAATTGTAGCGGTGAAAGGCTGGCATACCGAGATTTTTGCGCCGGGCCTGCTGGCGCACCAGCCGAAGATTTTCCGGTTTGTGGAGAAACGGGCCGTGGAGGAAGCGCAACGGCTGGTCGGGAGCGAGGGATTGGTGAAGCTTCTGGTGGTGCCGGGATTGCCGCGGGACAACAAGATGCGGCAACGGAGCATCGAGTTATTGCGGTCGAAGGGGGTCGATGGGGTAATTTCATTTCGGTCGATCTTGCCGGAGTTGATAGCGAGCGTGGCGACGAACCGCAACTACCAGAAGTCGGATCTCCTGCAAACGCTGCGGCTGCTGAAGAATTATGAGTTGCTGAAAGAGCCGCAGATGGAATTCAAGTGGAAGCGTCGCAGTAAGAAGGCAGTCGCCTAGACAGGTCACCGGGAAACCCGCGCTGGAACCGCGCATGACTTCGCGCGAAGCATACATCGCACTCAACATGGTGGATGGCATCGGACCGATTCGTGTCCGTGCGTTGCTGGATCGTTTTCGCGAGCCGCAGGCGATTCTCTCGGCGACGAGAACGGATTTGATGCAGGTCGAAGGTGTGGGGGACGAGGTTGCGCGGAGCATCACGAGTTGGCAGGAGAAGGTTGATCTGGATGGTGAACTGCAGCGAATCGAGAAGGCGGGCGTGCGCGTGGTCACTCGGGACGACGCGGAGTATCCCAAGAACTTGCGGGAAGTTTACGATCCGCCGATCATCTTATACGTGAAGGGATCGCTCTCGGAACGGGATGCGCTGTCGATTGCCATAGTCGGGTCGCGACGGACGACGTTGTATGGCCAGGACATGGCGCGAAAGCTGGCGTATCAGTTGGGTCGGGTCGGCGTTACGGTGGTCAGCGGTCTGGCGCGAGGGATCGACACCGCGGCGCATAAGGGGGCCCTGCAGGCGAAAGGGCGGACGGTGGCGGTGATCGGCTGCGGAATCGACATTGTCTATCCGGCGGAAAACGAGAAACTGGCCAACGAGATTGTGGAGAAAGGCGGCGCCGTGGTGACGGAATTCCCGTTCGGTGTGAAACCCGATCGTCAGAACTTTCCGATGCGGAACCGCATCATAAGCGGTTGGTCGCTGGGTGCGGTGGTGGTCGAGGCGAATCTCAAGAGCGGGGCGTTGATCACCGCCAGCCAGGCGGCGGAGCAAGGGCGACAAGTGTTCGCGGTGCCGGGCCGGGCGGATTCAATTTTGTCCAGGGGAACGAACAAATTGATCAAGGACGGTGCAAAATTGACCGAGGATGCCGAGGACATCCTGGGAGAATTTGAGTACCTGTTGCCAAAAACGGCCACGGAGGCGGCCGAGGCTGTGTCTGGCAGTGGAGGAACCAAACCTGCTTTGAAGTTGAGTGAGATGGAGGAAAAAGTGATGGCGCACCTGAGCCGTGAGGAAACGGCCATTGACGACATAATTCGCGCCAGCGGTTTGACAACGGCGTGTGTTTCCGCAACGTTATTATCATTGGAGATGAAGCGGCTGGTCCAGCAATTGCCGGGCAAGCTGTATGTGCGCAACACGGCGTTTGGATCGTGATGGCAGCAAGATTGAGAAAGTATGGCGAAAAAACTGGTCATCGTTGAGTCCCCGGCGAAAGCCAAGACGATCAACAAGTATTTGGGATCGGGCTTCAGCGTGAAGGCGTCGATGGGGCACGTGCGCGATTTGCCGGAGCGCAAGTTTGGCGTGGAGATCAAAAAGAACTTCGAGCCAACCTATCAGATCTCCAAGAAGAAGAGCCAGGTTGTCAACGACCTCAAAGAAGCCGCCAAAGACGCCGAGACAATTTATCTGGCATCCGATCCTGACCGCGAGGGCGAAGCGATTGCCTGGCATTTGCGAGAGATTCTGAAGAGCGGGAGGAACGGCCCCGAATTTTTCCGCGTGCAGTTCAACGAAATCACCAAGAACGCGGTGCGGGCGGCTTTCGACCATCCAGGCCACGTGGACATGAAGCTGGTCGATTCGCAGCAGGCGCGGCGAATCCTCGATCGCATTGTTGGCTACAAGATTTCGCCGCTGTTGAACAAGCGGGTCGCCCGCGGGTTGAGCGCCGGGCGGGTACAGTCCGTCGCGGTTCGGTTGGTGGTGGACCGCGAGCGCGAGATCCGCGCATTCAAGCCGCAGGAGTACTGGTCGGTCGAGGCCGAGTTGCGGAAGCTGGTCGATCCGAAGGACCATTTTCTGGCCAAGTTGGTCCAAGTGGGCGACAAGAAGGTCAGGTCACCCAATGGCGAGGCGAAGGCCGACGTTATGATTATCGGGAGCAAAGAGCAGGCGGACGGTCTCCTGTCCGATCTACAGCAGTGCGAGTACAAGGTCGCCAAGATCGATATCAAACCGAAGAAGCGGAGTGCGCCGCCACCGTTTACGACGAGCACGCTGCAGCAATCGGCGTCGAAGGCTCTGGGCATGGGCACGTCGAAGACGATGATGGTCGCGCAGCAACTTTACGAAGGCATGGAGGTTGGGGACGAGGGTTCGGTCGGTTTGATCACGTACATGCGTACCGACTCATTCAATGTGTCGAAGGAAGCCCAGGCGGAAGCGCTGGCGTTTATCCGCGAGACCATCGGTCCCGACTACGGGCCCGAGACGCCCAACGTATACAGGTCCAAGAAGGACTCGCAGGGCGCGCACGAGGCGGTCCGCCCGACCTCGGTGCGACGGACGCCGGAGAGCGTGCGGGCGTACCTCGATCACGATCAATTCCGGCTCTACAAGCTGATCTGGGAACGGTTTGTTGCCAGCCAGATGACACCTGCGGAAATGAAGGTAACGAGCGTCGATATTGACGCGCGGCGGGAGGCGAAGTTCTTCCTGTTACGGGCGACGGCGACCGAGGTGGTGTTCGCGGGCTGGTTGAAGATTTACGGCGTCGAGGAGGAGGCGGAGAAGAAGGCCGAGAGAGAGAAGCCATCGGAGGAGGAAGAGAACAAGAAGCTGCCGCCGCTGAGCGAGAACGAGTTGTTACGTCTGATCCAGCTGCACCCCGACCAGCATTTTACCGAGCCACCGCCGCGCTTCAGCGAAGCGACGCTGGTGAAGGCCCTGGAGGAACTCGGCATTGGGCGTCCGAGCACCTATGCGCCGACGATTGCGACAATCCAGAAGCGCCGCTACGTGATGAAGGAGAAGGGGCGGCTGTTCCCGACGCAACTCGGCGACGTCACGACCGACATTCTCGTCAAGCATTTCACGAAATTGCTGGACGTGCAGTTCACGGCGCAGATGGAAGAGTTGCTCGACGAAATCGAAGAGGGCAAGGTCGAATGGCACGAGATGCTGGACACATTTTACAAGGAGTTCGAGCCGACACTGAAGGCTGCGAGTGAGAACATGGAGGATGTGCGGCCCAAGCCGGTCCCGACGGACATCAAGTGCGAGTTGTGCGGCGAGAGGCTGGTGATTCGGCCCGGCAAGAACGGCGAGTTTTTGGCGTGCTCGGCGTACCCGAAGTGCAAGAATACAAAGAACTTCAAACGCGCGGAAGACGGAAGCATCCAAGTCGTGGAAAGAGAGGAGACAGGCGCCAAGTGCGAGAAATGCGGATCACCGATGGTGATCAAAGCCAGCAAGCGCGGCGAATTTCTGGCGTGTTCGAGCTATCCGGAGTGCCGGAACGCGAAATCGTTTACGCGGGATGCGGCGGGCAAGATCACGGTGGTCGAGAAGCCGGAGCCGGTGATGACCGACGAGAAGTGCGAGAAATGCGGTTCGCCGATGGTGATCCGCAACAGTCGCCGCGGGCCGTTCCTGGCGTGCTCGGGCTATCCGAAATGCCGCAATGCGAAGCCGCTGCCCGATGAGTTGAAACACAAAGCCCCGCCGCCTGCGCCCAAGGAAGCGGTGGTGATGACCGATGAGAAGTGCGAGAAATGCGGCTCGCCGATGGTGAAGCGCCGTGGACGCTTCGGTGAATTTCTCGGCTGCTCGGCGTACCCGAAGTGCAAGAACATCAAAAAACTGGCTCCGGTGGCCGCGTAACAGACGCGCTCACCGAAGAGTTTCTCAATTACCTGCGCGCCGAACGCGACGCTTCGCCGCTGACCATTCGCAATTACTCCGCCGACATCACAGCGTTCGCCGGTTGGTTTGCAGAGAAGTATAAGGAGACGTGCGACTGGCGGCAGATCAACCCGTTTCATCTCCGCGGGTATCTCGTTTATCTCAATGAACGGAGATTTGATCGGGCTACGATCCATCTGAAGATGTCGGCGTTGCGAAGCCTGTTCAAATGGCTGGTGCGCACCGAGCGGGTGAAACAAAGCCCGTTGGCGGGGCTGACCCTTCCGAAGAAGATGCGGAAACTGCCGAAGTTCCTGACGATCCAGCAGGTGGAAGCGCTACTGGAAGCGCCCGTGAAAGGCAAGATGAAGGACGGGCTTTCCGCGTGGCGGGACAAAGCGATTTTGGAAACGCTCTACAGCGCCGGGCTGCGCATTCACGAACTCGTCCAGCTCAACGATGACGACGTGGACGTGCTGGGTGAAGTCGCGCGGGTTCGAGGCAAGGGCAAGAAGGAGCGGCTGGCGGCGTTGGGTGGGCCGGCGATTGAGGCGTTGCAGAAGTATATGGAGTTGCGGAGTCGAGCGGCGCGCGGGCCGCTATTTGTGAACAAGTTTGGAGAGCGTCTGACGGCGCGGAGCGTGCAGCGGATGTTGAAGAAATACCTGATCGTGGCGGGGCTTGATCCGTCGTTGACGCCGCACAAGCTGCGGCACAGTTTTGCGACGCACATGCTCGATGCCGGAGCCGATTTGCGCAGCGTTCAGGAACTTCTCGGCCACGCCAATCTTTCCACGACGCAAATCTACACGCACATCACGCCCGAACGCCTGAAGAAGGTCTACGAGAAGGCGCACCCGAGGGCGTAGGGCGACGATCAGAGCACACGTCCAACCCGGGCCTTGAGTGCATAAGCGTGAAGCTCCGGACGAAGGTTTGGGTTGTTAGTCAGAAAACGGTCGATGATCGCGGCCACTTTTTCAGTAAAGCACCACTGCCAGTGTCCGAGCCCGTGTAGGGCGCTTTCTCGGCATGCATCATGGGGTAACTCCAGAATCTGGCTCATCACCAATAGGAGCTCGGTATTCACGGCTATATTGGATGGATCGCCAAAGTCACTGGTATGAAGCTGGTCCCACCACATGTAACATGCCCCATTCAACGGATTGGCACCCGGTTCACCGATGTGTCCCAAGTGGGGTGAACAACGGACGGCAAAATAATCCACGAACAACCTGAGAATCGAATGGATGCAGCGCTTTCGTTGTGGCCACGCAACGCCTTTGTTCAGCAGGTTTGCCAAAGAGTTCAGGCAGGAATCGCCGGTTAAAAACCACAAGCCTTGATTCGCCTGCGCGTCCGAGAAGTTTTGCAAATACGCTACCGGCGCTTCGAACAAGCAAGTCATAAACTCGACCGTCGTCGCCGGAGAGCCTTCCCACCAGTCGTCAGACTCATCCCAATACCACGCTCGCTCGCTGACAGGGTGATCAAACACCCATTTAAGGAATTCTTCGAAGGGGACGTCGTTGGCAGGTCGGTTGGCCACGGTCAGGCCCGGCTGAGGTATTTGCCGGTGCGGGTGTCGACGCGGATGGTGTCGCCGGGGTTGATGAAGATGGGGACGCCGACTTCGATGCCGGTTTCGAGTTTGGCGGGCTTGGTGACGTTGGTGGCGGTATCGCCGCGGATGCCGGGGGGCGCGTCGATGACCTTGAGATCAACGGCGGGCGGCAGCTCGAGTTCGGCGACCTTGCCTTCGACCTCGGTGAGGCTGCAGCGGAGGTTCTCGGTGAGATAATTCTTGGAATTGCCGAGGAATTCCTCGTTGAGCGTGATCGTTTCGTATGTTTCCGGGTCCATGAAATGGTAGCCGGCCTGGTCTTTGAAGCTGAAGTCCACGGGCTTGGTGGTCTTGGAAACGACCTCGATGGTTTCGGTGGAGGCAAAGCGGACATTGGACGACTTGCCTGTTTTCAGGCTGCGGAGGGTGGCCTGGACGAAGGCGCGCAGATTGCCCGGCGTGCGGTGCTGCATGTCGAGCACGACGCAGACATCGTTGTTGTACTTGACGGCCATTCCTTTTCGAAGATCGTTGGCTGACGGCATGATTCACTGCTCCTGTTCGTTGACTCGTTAAAACTGTTAAAACCGGTAAAGGCGTTACAAGGTTGTTGGCGTCACATGATTTTGAATTTCGGCAGGTCTTGCGAATCGACGATGCCGACCGGCTGCTTATTCTCGTTGACCACAATCAAATCGTCAATCTGTCGTTGCTGAAAAATCTTGAGGGCCTCGACGGCGAGCGCGTCCTGACGAATGGTGATCGGGTTGGGCGACATCACGGTGCGGATCGTCGCTTGGAGCACTTCGGGACCGCGGGCGATGTGGCGGCGGAAATCGCCGTCGGTAAACACGCCGGCGACGCGTCCCTGTTTGTTGACGACGCTGATGGTGCCGGATTTGGCCCGGGTCATGGCGAGGAGCGCGTCCTTGACGCTACGGTAATCGGCAATGACGGCGTTGCGGTCGCCAGTGCGCATGATGTCCTTGATCTGGACGAGCATGGTGCGGCCGATGGCGCCGGCGGGATGCAGCCGCGCGTAATCCGACTTCTTGAACCCGCGGGCTTCGAGGACACACATGGCGAGGGCGTCGCCAAGGGCGAGCATCGCGGTGGTGCTGGAGGTGGGCGCGAGGTTGAACGGGCAAGCTTCCTTCTTCACGTTCACGCGCAGGGTGATGTCGCTGTGGCGGGCGAGAGAGGATTTGCGTTGCGAGGTCACGGAGATGACGGTGACATCGAATCGTTTGATGGCCGGCAAGATGCGGGACAGTTCCTCGGTCTCGCCGGAGTAACTCAGCGCGAGCACGCAGTCGCCATCGTTGATCACGCCGATGTCGCCATGCAGCGCGTCCACGGAATCGAGCACCACGCTGGTGGCGCCGGTGCTGGTGAGGGTCGCGGAAATCTTGTGGCCGATCTTGCCGGACTTTCCGATGCCGGTGACGACGACTTTGCCGCGATTGCCGAGGCATTTGACGATGGCCTCGACGGCCCGGGAGAAATTTTCGTCGAGACAGGCGCGTGTTTGGCGCAGGCCGTCGATCTCGATGTCGAAGACAGTTTTCGCTAGCGTGACGTAATTCATTGGAGCACGGGAGTCGTTAGGATAGTGGAAGCGGCGGCATTTGGCAAGGCGTGGCTTCGGCGGGTCTTTTCCGTGGAACGACAGAGATTCTTCGCTGCGCTCAGAATGACAGCTTTTGAGTCCTTTGCACTTTCGAGTCCCAGCTTTGCTACGCCTTCCGATTTTCTTCGTACCACTGGACGGTGGCGCGGAGTCCGGCTTCGAGGTTGGTGGCGGCGCGGAAGCCGAACTCACGTTCGGCTTTCTGGACGTCGAGACAACGGCGGGGCGCACCGTCGGGTTTGGCCGGGTCCCAGCGGATCTCGCCCGTGAACCGGGTGAGTTTGGCGACGAGCTTGACCAGATCGCGAATCGAGATTTCGACGCCGCTTCCGAGGTTGACGGGATCGGGTTTGTTGTAGCGTTCGGCGGCGAGCAGGATGCCCTCTGCGGCATCGGCGGCGTAGAGGAACTCGCGAGTGGGGGTGCCGGTGCCCCAACATTCGATGAGCTTGTCGCCGCGGTCGCGGGCGTCGATGCATTTCCTGACGAGCGCCGGGATTACGTTCGAGGAGTTCAGGTCGAAATCGTCGCGAGGCCCGTAGAGATTGGACGGCAAGAGGCAGATGGCGTTCAGGCCGTATTCCTGGCGATAAGCCTGACATTGGACCAGGAGCGCCCGCTTGGCGGTGGCGTAGGGGGCCATGGTGGCGTCGGGGAAGCCATTCCACAGGTTCTCCTCGACGAACGGGACGGGCGTGGATTTCGGATAGGCGGAACTGGTGCCGATGACCACGAGTTTGGCGACCTGAAACTGTCGGGCTTGCTCGATCAACTCGATGCCCATGACGGCGTTGTCGTAGAAGAATTTTCCCGGATGATCGCGATTGGCGCCGATGCCGCCGACGCGTCCCGCGAGGTGCAGGACCAGTGTTGGCCGCGCGTCCTGGAACAGGCGGACGATGGCGGCGCGGTCCCGCAGGTCGTAGTCGCGTGACAGCGGGATGACGATGTTGGGGCAGCCGCGCGCGTGGAGGGCGTCGACGACGTACGAGCCGAGAAAGCCAGCGCCGCCGGTGACGACGACGCGTTGAAGTTGCCAGAAGTTCACGTGCCGAAGTGTAACGCGGCAAGATGGTTTTCCCAACATCAATTCGCCCCCTCACCTTAATCGTCTCCCCCGGAGGGGAGGGGAGAGACATGCACTTGGTTGCTGTGGACGATTGAACGGGCAAGATGCCCGTTCCACTATTCGGCGATGAGTTGGGAGCGGCTGACGATCAGCCGGGCCTGGCATTGGAGCGTCGAGAGCAGGACGGCCACGCGGTCGCGGTCGCTCATCTCCTGGAGGACAACGGCCTGAAGGCCACGAAGCGGGCCGTCGGCGATCTCAACGAGGTCGCCGGGGCGAAATCCCGGGCGGACGGTGACGACATCGACGGTCTCGCCCGCCCATTGCTGGAGCTGATGGATGATCTCGTCGTCGACTACGGTGGGTCGACCGCCGAAGCTGACGACGTCGATGACCTGGGGCGAGTATCGGACGGCCCGGAAGTTGTGGGCGAGATTGAGTCGGCAGAAGAAATAGCGCGGGAAGAGCGGTCCGACGACCCAGCGTTTGACGCGTCGGATGGTTCTGAGGCGTTTCAATTTCGGGTAGTAGGTATCGAGACCGAGCACATCGCGGCAGTATTGTTCCGCGCCGGCTTCCTTGCGCGGCCGTGTGTGGACGCAGAGCCAGCGGGTGACATTGGGCAGAGGCGAGTCGTCGGGTCCGCCCTTGTGCGCCGTGGCTTTGCTGTTCACGGAAACCATGATTACCCAAAGTGTGGCGTTTGTACAGTTTGCGCCACGTGATGGCCGTGCTGTCTCACGCAGAGGCGCGGAGATCACTGAGAACGACCGGTCCAGTCTTTGCCCGATTTGTTGAGAGGCCAAATCGGGCAAGACCCTTCGCAACACCGACGATCACTTTGGCGAATTGATGACTCGCCGGATACCGTCCTTCAGCATCGGGACATTGAAATTGATCAACAGACCCAACGGCTTCTTCGCGACACGCAGGTAGGTGAGCAACTGTTTTTCGTGGACGGGATGAAGTTCCTCCACCGATTTCAGCTCGACGATGATGGTGTCTTCCACAAGGAGGTCCATCATAAGACCTTCCTTGGTGATCCTCTGCCCTCGGTATTCGATCGGAGCGGGAACCTCGGATTTCACACTCAAGCCCAGACAGCGTAATTCAATTAACAGGCACGAGTGATATACCGATTCCAACAGACCCGGCCCAAGTTCCTTGTGGACTGTGATCGCCGCGCCAATGATCGTTGAACTAAGTTCGTTCAGTTCCATTGCCAGGGCCTTTGTATGGCTTCTGCTCTGAAGAAGCCATGCAAAAAGGACTTCACTCTGTGCTCTCTGTGCCTCTGCGTGAGAGAAATAGCGCGCCCGCGAAAGCCTTCGGGGCGGGGGGGCAGAATCCAGAAGACGGAAAACGCGAGGGGGTGAGGCCGTCTACGAAGTCTGATCCGTGGATTGTGAGGCGTTGACGGCTTTACCAAACTAGACTAAGCGATGGATTTCCAGCTCTGGGCACGCGCGCTTCAACTCGGCCAGCTGACGACTCTGGTTGGCTCTTGATTTTCGATCCCCCGCTGAATGTCTTGCCACAATAAGCGTGCGCAGTGAAGGGAGCCGGAACAGTGGCGAAAAATCGCTCACTTTACTTCCGACCAGATTGAGAACCCGTAGCGTCATCGACCCGATTAGGGGCGATAGATCGCTTATCTCCGTCACACTCAGGTTCAAAACACGCAAATCTACATGTCCATGAAGCGCCGAGATATCGCTGGTGGGGCATCCGCTTAGATCGAGCCACCGTAATTCTCTCAAGCGCGTGAGCGGGGATAAATCCGCAGCACAGGTGGAGGAGAGTCCCAAGAAGCGGAGCCGCTTTAGAGTTGATAAGGCCGACAAGTCATAGACCGGCAAGCCATCAAGGGAGAGAACCCGCAGTTTCTGCAGTCCCGATAGCGGAGCCAACATGCTCCTAATCGCTTTCGTCCCTCGCACTGTCAAATGCTCGAGCTCCTTTTGCAACCATCTCTCGAAGTTTTCCGAATCGACGAGGTGGTACCCGATCCTATCCTGCATTTCACTAAGCAATCTCTCAGGGATGTGTGGATAGTTGGCCATCAGTTGTATTAACGCCGGCGCGAGGGAATAAAGACCATGCTCCATTGGCAGATTGGCACGACTCAATAGCCGCACTAACGTCGCGAACTGCTTGCCGCTATGAGTTGGTGAATCCTCAAATAGACGCTCAAGTTGCTCTTCGCGGGACCGAATACTCTCCGCAAAACCTCGTATACTTCGGATGCGTCCATGGTAGAACCGAACATTGTAATCTGCAGCTCTCTCCAAAATGTCATCCTCCGTCAATTTATTCAAGTACGCTACGTAATCGGAGGCCATGTATGGGTGCATCCGGTAGTCGTATGGCATGTAGGGCGACGGCCGAGACCTACCCATGTGAAGCACTTGGAGTTCGGACAACTTTGCTAACGGAGTAAAATCTAGGACTCGCGTCCCTGTTAAATCAAGTGACTGCAAGCTGGTGAGGGTGGACAGTGGGGCCAAGTCGTTGACGGGGGTCCTCGCAATATTGAGATGGTGCAGCTTTGTGAGGCTTGCAATGGGAGTAAGATCGCTGACTCTGGTGTCGGCCAATTCAAGAAACCGTAGCACTGCCTGTCCCTTCAGCGGTGACAAATTCCGAATTGATGTGGAGCTGAGGTCAAGGGAATCATTGGTGAGTTTTATTGCAGTCCCGAGGTCCGCCGAAGCTCCCAGCAGTTCCAGTAGAACGGACTTGGCCTTGCCAGGTGGAAACCTTCTGAACAGGGTCTTGGCTTTTGGGCCGCCGACGAGTCGCAGCGCACGAATGCAGGCGACCTTTTGTCTGGTGCCCAGCCGTTGCTTCGGATCGAGGTGAGGAATAATGGCCTCACCCAAGCTAGCCAGTGCTTCCGCGTCCGCGATCGTGTTGGGGGGGAATAAGCCGGAAGCCAAACGATTAACCTTCGTCACCAGATCGGGATCTAGGCGGAAGGCAGCGTTTCGGCAGCGAACCACGAAGAACTCCTGATTCCGCTTTGGTGGGGCGGTCGCCGTGTCATTAGGCGCCACCGTCTCTTGCTGCTCCGCCAGGAAATTGCCCCGTTGTACCGGCTTCAGTAATTCCCGCATCAGCTTTGAGGCGAACCCAGGAGTCGGGAGCGCCGCCGCAAACAAGATCACGGGCTGCCATGTATCGTCCTCCGCGTGGTTGGCAAGAAGCTTGTAAGCGTCGTCCATTACAAAGCGCCCAGCCGCAAGATATTCCTTTAGTGTATTGTGAAGAAAGTCGATGCGATTGGCGCCCGATGGACGAAGCAGCCCACTTCGCTCCACCAGCGCACGGCGCATTTGTTGTGGGCTCGAATTGGCATGATCGGGGAAGTGTTGCAGAGCCAGCTTCAGAAGGTTATCCGCTTCAGTTTCGTCCAGCGATGAGACTCCCTTTTCCACCATTATCTTGGCCAGCTCAGCGACAATGTACTTCTTGTGCTCATAATCCAGCTTCCGATAGTCCGGTGGCAAGTGAATAAGCTTCATATCCGGTGTTTCTCGTTCGCGCCGGTGGAGGAGCATCTTGCACAAGTCTTCGCAGAGGGCCGCTTGAGTTTCAGGAAGCTTCTGATTACGCTCTCGGTAGAGCGCGCATATCATCGCGCATAAGAGTGGGTAGATTGCCAACTTCGCGATGCCGGGGGTGTCTCTCAATTCCTGTTTGAGGGATGTCGAAAGCTTGTCGAGATTCTCGGCGCGGCGGCCGCTAGCACGTAACTCGGCTGACACCGCCGAATACCACTTGTCAATAAACTCGTCCTGGTCGTCTGTCGACATCGGTTCAATTCTGGCCTCGAAGAAATTCAATTTGGAGAGCCAACCTCTATCCACAGCGCCCGGACGCGTACTGACTATACAGTAGTTGTCAGGATATTCATTAATGAGGTTCTCTATTTCGCGGGCCAGTAGTTCTCTCTTGTCGGAGGGAATTTCGTCTACCCCATCAAACAACAGCAGTGCACGGCCAGACTTGAGTATTTGGTCGATCCATTCCGGGGGAGGATCCGGCAGTTCCTTCGCAATCAGTGCAGGTAGATCCTTAGGTCGGGGCAGGGCTCCTTCTGGACAATCGCGTAGACGGATCAAGAACGGGATCTTTGTCCGCCAATTGTGCCGGCGGGGATTCAGAATTTCATCTACGGCAACTGGTCGGCTTCTCAGTGTATTGTCGACTTCGGGGGCGGTTGCAGAGATTCCGACTTTCTGAATGTCGCCCATTGACGCCACTTCGCAGGTCGCAACATCCCTTGTTGTGATTGCGGTATCTCCGCGCGTATCATGGTTCTCTAGATTGAACTTGGCGGCTTGGATCGAGGCCCAGCGAAGCAGTGTGCTTTTGCCGCCGCCTGCCACCCCGCGTATTAAGAGCCGTCCGGTAGCTGGATTGAGACGGTCAAAAACCTCATCGACGGGGCGGGCACCAACGAAAGGCTCTGGCTTCTCTCGTTGCTCGGGTATTTCACTGACCGTCGTAGCGGGAGAGATCTCCTCCGTAGATTCGCCCGCATCCTCGTCCTCGTCTGACAAGTTTAGTGAAACGTACGCCACCGAGAGGGCGTGCCGTT